>JBGVGH010000171.1:0-28439 GCA_045121575.1 Faecousia sp. | reverse complement strand
GTCATGGCACCCACGGCCACATCGCCGCCGTAGCGGGACAGGCTGGAAGTGAAGCAGACGGACAAAATGCCCTCTGTGCCCACCATGACGAAGCTGGAAACACCCAGCGCCAGGCAGGGGAGAATAACGCCCGCCCGCAGGCGCAGATTGGGAAGACGAAGCCGGAGAACCGTCTTTTTGCCGCTGAGGAATTTCAGAATCCAGATGGCGCTGACCGCCTGACTTAAAACGGTGGCCAGGGCGGCACCCTGCACTCCCAGATTCAGCCCAAAGATGAAGATGGGGTCGAGAATGATGTTGGTCACGGCGCCGATAACCGTGGTGAGCATACTGAATTTGGCAAAGCCCTGGGTGGTGATAAAGGGATTCATGCCCATGACAATCAGCACGAACACGCTGCCCAGCACATAAATCCGGCCATAGTCGGCGGCATAGGGGAGGGTCACATCGCTGGCGCCGAACAGCCGCAGCAGCGGCTCCATCCATACCGTCAGCACTACGGTCAGGCCCGCCGCCAGCAGAAGCAGCATCGTGAAGCAGTTGCCCAGAATGTTTTCGGCCTGGTCCTTCTCCCCACGCCCCATGGCAATGGCCGCCCGGGGAGCACCGCCGGAGCCTGCCAGCATGGCAAAGGCAGTGATGAACATAAGGATGGGGGCAAACAGACCCACGCCTGTCAGGGCAGAGCCGCCGATTTCCGGGATGTGCCCGATGTAAATGCGGTCAACCACATTGTAAAGCAGGTTCACAACCTGCGCGATAATAGCGGGCACGGCCAGTTCTACCATCAGCTTTTTCACGCTGCCGGTGCCCATTTTTTCGGAATTGGACATGAGATCACCTTTCGTATTAGATAATTTGTTTCATTATAGCGCAATTGATAAAATTTTTAATGAATTTTTTGTGAAGAAGTGCCACCGGATTAACCTTGCATATGTCTAAAAGTGTGGTATAATGGAAAGAGAGTGTACAGGAAATGGAGGGAATGAAAAAATGAGCAAGAAACCTGTCCTTGTGGTGATGGCGGCGGGCATGGGCAGCCGTTATGGTGGCCTGAAGCAAGTAGACCCCGTTGGCAATTACGGTCAGGTGATTATGGACTATTCTGTGTTTGATGCGAAGCGGGCTGGATTTGAAACCGTGATTTTTGTCATCAAGCGATCCATGGAGGAAACCTTCCGGCAGACCATCGGTCGCCGGGTTGAAAAGGGAATGCAGGTACATTATGCCTTCCAGGAACTGACGGATTTGCCGTCCGGGTTTACCGTTCCTGAGGGCCGGGTCAAGCCCTGGGGTACGGCTCAGGCGGTGCTGGCGGCCCGGCATCTGGTGGACGGCCCCTTTGCCGTTATCAATGCCGACGACTATTACGGCCCGGAAGCGTTCCAGGCGGTGTTTGATTTTCTGAGCAATTCTTCTGAAGAAGCGGATGGTCAGGAGTACGCCATGGTGGGCTATCGTCTGGGCAACACTTTGACGGAGAACGGCTCTGTTTCCCGGAGCGTATGCAAGGAGGACGAAAACGGCTATCTGCGTTCCATCAAGGAATATGCCAAAATTGAGCGCAGCGGGGCAGATGCCCGCTTTACGGAGGATGACGGGAAAACCTGGCACACCCTTCCGGCCAATACCGTTGTGTCCATGAATTTCTGGGGCCTGCCCCAGAGCTTTATCAAGGAAGCACAGCGGCAGTTTGCGGCTTTTCTTTCCGATAACACGAATCCGTTGAAAGGGGAGCTGTACCTGCCCGGTGTGGTAGGTAGTTTGATTGCAGACGGCAAGGCCAGCGTGAAGGTGCTGCACAGCCACGACCGATGGTTTGGCGTGACCTATCTGGAGGACAAGCCGACGGTGGTGGCTTCCATTCGGGAAAAGACGGAATCCGGGCTTTACCCGGACAACCTCTGGGGAATTTGAAAGGGCAATCCGGGATGCGGCTGCATCCCGGATTGATTATTGTGAAGCAGCATTTAGAAATCCGTCAGGATTTGATACAAGCTGTCCATATCTGCCGCAATGGCGATGGCACCGGCTTCTTTCATCTGCTGTTCATCCCCATAGCCCCAGGAAACACCCACCGCAGGAATGCCCAGCTCTTTGGCTCCCAGCACATCATAAACGGTGTCGCCCACCATCAGAATTTCTCCACGGACAGTTACGCTGTCCAGAAGATAGCGGATGACCTGGGCCTTGGTGCTGCGCTTGCCATCCATGGAAGCGCCGCAGATGCGGTCAAAGTAGCCTGCCAGGCCGAAATGCTCCAGAATTTCGATGGACATGGCTTCCGGCTTGGAGGTAGCCACATACAGGGTGTGCCCATCGGCTTTCAGCTTTTGCAGCAGGGCTTCAATGCCGGGATAGGGGAAATTTTCAAATTTGCCGAAGTCCTGATAATGCCGCCGGTAAATTTGGGTGGCTTTATCCGTATCCTCCGGGCGGACGCCGAAACGGATAAAGCTGTCGGACAGCGGCGGACCGACGATTACCCGCATGGCTTCCTTCGTGGGGATGGGCAGCCCCAGCTCCTGCAGGGCAAGCTGGGCGCAGTGAATGATGCCTTCGCCGGAATCGGTCAGGGTGCCGTCCAGGTCAAAGAGGATGGTTTTTGGATTCATTTTCTCTCACCTTTTTCTGTTTTGAATTCATTATAACGGATTTTTGCAGAATGTCCAGATTCTTTGTGGGAAAAGAAGAAAATTCCCATTGATTTGTGCCTGATGCCGCATTATAATGTTTGCGAAACCAGGAAGAATTATGTTGCCGGGAGGAAAGAGAATGCTGATATGTCCCGTTTGCGGGAATCCGCTGCAATTTGCCCAGGGGACTGCCCGCTGTGCAAGTGGCCATTGTTTCGATGTGGCGAAGGAAGGCTATGTAAATCTGCTGCGCTCGTCCAAATCCGGTGACCGGATTGGCGATGACAAAGCGTCCGCCCGGTGCCGCCGGGATTTTCTGAACAAGGGCTATTACGCCCCGCTGAAGGATGCGCTGTGCGAAATTTTTGCCTCCCGGCAGGGAAATGTGCTGGACATCTGCTGCGGAGAGGGCTATTATACCGCCGCCCTGGCGGAAAACCCGAATTTGACGGTGTATGGCTTTGATATTTCCCGGGAAATGGTGCGCCTGGCCGCCAAACGGGGGAAAGCCCGCTGTTTTGTGGCCAATATGGCATTCATTCCCGTGGCGGAGGAATCCATGGATTACGCCGTCCATCTGTTTGCGCCGTTCAATGAAAGCTCTTTCACCCGGATTTTGAAAAAAGGCGGACGGCTGTATACCGTGGTGCCGGGGCAGTATCACTTGTGGGGGCTGAAGCAGAAATTGTATGACACGCCCTATGAAAATGACGAGCAGCTTCCTCAGACCACCCAGTTGAGGCTGGTTGGAAGGCAAAAGGTGTGCGCCCAAATCACCCTGGAAAGCCAGGAAGATATTCAGGCGGTATTCCGCATGACACCCTATTATTTCCACACCTCCCAGGCTGATAAGCAAAAGCTGGAAGGGCTGACCAGTCTGGAAACCCCGGTGGAGTTCCTGATTGGAGAATATGAGAAAGTTTGAAAACAGCCCGCTTTCGCGGGCTGTTTCCTTATGTCAGCAGGCGCTTGAGGATGTCCTTCGTTTCGGCGGAGGCTTCCCCCAGGGGCAGGCGGCAGCTTCCGCAGTCAAAGCCAACGCGTGCCATGGCGGCCTTGACGGGAATTGGGTTGACCTCCCGAAACAAAGCGTCAATGAGGGGGAGCAGGCTGCATTGCAGGGCAGAGGCGGTGTCAAAATCGCCTGCCAGCGCCGCGGCGGTCATGGCCTGGGTTTCTACGGGCAGCACATTGGACACCACGGAAATCAGTCCCTGGGCGCCCATGGCCATGGCGGCTACCGCCTGCTCATCATTTCCTGACCAGATTTGAAAGCTGGGGGGACAGGCATTGCGGATGCGGGCGATTTTTACAATGTCGGTGCTGGCTTCCTTCACGCCGATGATGTTGGGCACGGCGCTCAGCTTCTGATAAACCGAAACGGGAATGTCCGTCCCGGTGCGGCCGGGGACATTGTAAAGGATGACAGGGATGCTGACGCTGTGGGCAATGGTGAGAAAGTGGGCATACTGCCCGTCGGGGTTGCCCTTGTTATAATAGGGCGCAACCACCAGAAGGGCATCGGCACCCGCTTTCTCTGCGGCGACACTCAGCTCCACGGCGTGCCGGGTGTCATTGGAACCGGTGCCGCAGATGATGTTCATGCGGTTTCCGGCGAATTCCTTCCCCAGGTGGAAAAGGGTGAGCTTTTCCGTGTCGGTCAGGGTGGGGGATTCTCCCGTGGTGCCGCAGAGCACCACCGTGTGGATTCCGGCGTCCATCTGCCGCTGCAGGAGCCGCTCCATCATGGGATAATTGACCTGCCCGCCCAGAAAAGGCGTAATGAGCGCGGTGCAGGTGCCGGTGAAAAACGGATATTCCATAAGCTGATACCTCCAGTTCAATCTATGCAGGCAAAAAGAATTGGTGCGTTTTTGGTGTAAAGTCTTGCTTTTTCTCACACATTGGAGTATAATTACTCCGCTTTTATAGAATCGGAGGGTTATGCTTTGAAAACCAGTGATTTTTGGTATGATTTGCCGGAAGAACTCATCGCCCAGACACCGTTGCAGCAGCGGGACAGCTCCCGGCTGCTGGTGCTGAACCGCCAGAGCGGGGAAGTGGCGCACCGGCATTTTTATGATATTTTGGACTATTTGAAGCCCGGCGACTGTCTGGTGATGAACGACAGCCGTGTGCTGCCGGCCCGGCTGCTGGGCCACCGTCCCACCGGCGGCGCGGTGGAGGTGCTGCTGCTGCGGGATTTGGGGGACAAAAAATGGGAATGCCTGTGCAAGCCCGGCCGCAAAATGCAGGTGGGCAGTCAGGTGATATTCGGTAACGGCGAGCTGACCGCCACCGTGGCGGAAGTCATGGACGACGGCAACCGCATTGTGGAATTCCACTATGAGGGCATTTTCCTGGAGGTGCTGGAGCGGCTGGGAAAGATGCCCCTGCCGCCTTACATCAAGGAAGAGCTGCAGGACCAGGAGCGGTATCAGACCGTCTATTCCCGGGAGGTTGGCTCTGCTGCCGCCCCCACCGCCGGGCTGCATTTTACAAAGGAACTTCTGGAAAAGGTGCGGCAAAAGGGCGTGAAAACCGCTTTTGTTACCTTGCATGTGGGGCTTGGCACCTTCCGCCCGGTGAAGGTGGCTGAGATTTCCGACCACCATATGCACAGCGAGCTTTGCATGATTTCGGAGGAAACGGCGCAGATTCTCAACCAGACGAAGGCTGAGGGCGGACGCGTCATCTGCGTGGGTACCACTTCCTGCCGGACGCTGGAAAGCCTTGTGAATGACGATGGCACTTTTGAGGCGAAAAGCAAATGGACGGATATTTTCATCTATCCCGGCTACACTTTCAAGGCCATGGACGGCCTGATTACCAATTTCCATCTGCCGGAGAGCACGCTGGTGATGCTGGTGTCCGCCTTTGCCGGGCGGGAAAATGTGCTGCACGCCTATGAGTTGGCGGTGCAGGAAAAGTACCGCTTCTTCTCCTTCGGAGACGCCATGTTCATTGCCTGAACAGAAAATAACACTGCCAAAATAAGAGGTAACTATGTTTGAATTGAAAAAGACCGAGGGCAAGGCCCGCCGGGGCGAATTTACCTGCGCCCATGGCACGGTGCAGACCCCTGTTTTTATGAATGTGGGCACCCAGGGTGCCATTAAGGGCGCGCTGAGTGCTGAGGATTTGAAGAACATCGGCTGCCAGGTGGAGCTTTCCAACACCTACCACCTGCACCTGCGTCCCACGGACAAGGTGGTGCGCCAGATGGGCGGCCTGCACAAATTTATGACCTGGGATGGGCCGATTCTCACGGATTCCGGCGGATTTCAGGTGTTTTCCCTGTCCTCTCTGCGGAAAATCAAGGAAGAGGGCGTGTATTTTTCCTCTCACATCGACGGACACAAGATTTTCATGGGGCCGGAGGAGAGTATGCAGATTCAGTCCAACCTGGGCAGCGACATCTGCATGGCCTTTGACGAATGCATCGAAAATCCCGCGCCCCGGAAATATGTGCAGGACAGCGTGGACAGAACCTACCGCTGGCTCCAGCGCTGCAAGGCAGAAAACGCCCGGCTGAATGCTCTGCCGGACACGGTGAACAAAGAGCAAATGCTCTGGGGCATCAACCAGGGCGGCACCTATGCCGACATTCGGGTGGACCACATGAAGCGGATTGCGGACCTGGACCTGCCCGGCTACGCCATCGGCGGCCTTGCCGTGGGCGAAACTGCTCAGGAGATGTATGACATCATCGAGGCGGTGGAGGAGCATATGCCGGTGAACAAGACCCGCTACCTCATGGGTGTGGGTACCCCCACCAACATCATTGAGGCGGTGGCCAGAGGCGTTGACTTCTTCGACTGCGTCATGCCCGCCCGCAATGCCCGCCACGCCCGGCTCTTTACCTGGGAGGGTGCCATCAATCTGAAAAACGCCAAATACATGCTGGACGAAAGCCCCATCGACCCGCAATGCGACTGCCCGGTTTGCCGCCGGTACAGCCGTGCCTACATCCGCCACCTGTTTGTGGCAGAGGAGATGCTGGCCATGCGTCTGGCCGTGATGCACAACCTGTATTTCTACAACAAATTGATGGAAAAAATCCGTCAGGCGCTGGACGAGGGACGGTTTGAGGCCTTCAGATGTGAATATTCTGAGAAATTAAGCCGCAGAATCTAATTCGCCCTTGCAATTTGTGGAAATAATGGTATAATATTCTGGTAATTTCACCAAAGGAGTTTTCAAAATGCTGACATTTCTGACCGAAACCCCTTCTACCGCCGGTATGGGTGCTTCTACCATCATCATGCTGATTGCCATGATCGCAATCTTCTACTTCATGATGATTCGCCCCGAAAACAAGCGGAAGAAGGAAGCGGAAGCCATGCGTTCCGCACTGAAGAAGGGTGATGAAATCACCACCATCGGCGGCATCACCGGTACCGTCGTGGATGTGAAAGAGGACAAGTTCGTCATCGAGACCGGCGCTGACCTGGTTCGTATCGAGTTTGCCAAGTGGGCTCTGTCCACCAACGACACCGCCACTGCCCGCGCCAAGGAAGAGGCCCAGAAGAAGGCCGAGGCAATTGCAAAGGCCAAGGCTGAGAAGAAGGCCGCCAAGAGCAAGACCAAGTAACCCCAATTCCTCCGCAGTGTACTGCGGAGGAATTTTTTCTTGAAAAACGGAGAAAAGTATAGTATAATATCGGGCGTGGTTTTCCACAAAATAATGATGCGCTGTATCCGCAGGACGCGGAACGGCAGCAGGAGGTAATTGAATATGAGAAAAAGAAACAACAGCATCTTGAAAATGGCTGGCATTGCCCTGATGATGGCGATGGTTGTTATCATGCAGGCCATCAGCGGAATCATCCCACCGGTAAGCGGATTTTCCATTTCTCTGGTGCTCATCCCCATTGTACTGGGTGCGGCGGTGTACGGCCCCAAGGCAGGAGCACTGTTGGGTGCAACTTTCGGAACGATTGTGTACATCAACTGTGTCACCGGTGCTGACCCTGGCGGTGCCATGGTTTTTCAGGCAAGCCCGGTGCTTTGCTTTTTGGTGGTGCTGGGGAAGGGAACCCTGGCAGGTTTCGGCTCCGGCCTGGTCTACAAGCTGCTCAAGGAGAAAAATGCCTATGTGGCCATGCTGTGCGCCGCCATCGTATGCCCGGTGATTAACACGGGTGTATTTATCGGCTGTATGTTTTTATTCTTTATGGATGTGCTGTCTGCCTGGGCAGGCGGCAGCAATGTGCTGGGCTATGTACTGACAGGTCTGGTTCTGGCCAACTTTGTGCCGGAGCTGATTATCAATGTGGTATTCAGCCCCGCAGGGGAACGAATTTATCGTGTCGTGAAAGGTAAACTGGCCTGATTGAAGGAGAAAAAGCAATGCTACTTGCCATTGATATTGGAAATACCAACATTGTGCTGGGCTGCATCCGGGATGATGAAATCATCTTCAAGGCCCGTATCGCCACCGACCGTCTGCGCACCTCTGACCAGTACGGCGTGGAAATCAAAAATATGCTGGAGGCTTTCGGCGTTTCCAAAGAGGAAATTGCCGACTGTATCATTTCCTCCGTGGTGCCGCCGGTATTCAACTCCGTGAACACCGGGGTGCAGAAGGTAATCGGCAAGAAGCCCATGGTGGTTGGCCCCGGTCTGAAAACGGGGCTGAACATCCACATGGACATTCCTTCCCAGGTGGGAAGCGATTTGATTGTGGCGGCTGTGGCGGCGTTGGCGGAATATCCGGCCCCGCTGGTACTCATTGACATGGGTACCGCCACCACCATCGAAGTGATTGAGCCGGACAATGTGTTTGAAGGCGGCCTGATTTTCCCCGGCATGATGGTTTCCCTTAACTCTTTGACCAGCAATACCGCCCAGCTTCCGGGCATCAGCCTGGATAAGCCCCGGCATGTGGTGGGGAAAAATACGGTGGACTGTATGCGCAGCGGCATGATGTACGGCACCGCCGCCATGCTGGACGGCCTGATTGACCGGATTGCCGAGGAGCTGGGGCACGAATCCACCGTGATTGCCACCGGCGGCCTGGCCCAGTTTGTTGTGCCGCTTTGTAAGCACAACATGATTTTGGAAAAGGACTTGCTGCTCAAGGGTCTGAATATCCTTTATAAAAAGAATAAGCGCTGAGTTGGCAGGAGAGTCGTATTTTTCCCACCGCTAAGCGTCCGACCTCAAACAATATTCCGTTTTTTGAGGTCTGCCAAGTGAAAGCTTTCAGGTTTATGAACGGTAAGCACCCAAAAATCGGAACATTTTTGGGCGCTGGATGGCGTGGCGGCGGGGGATTCCCAAGGGGGCGCCTTCTCGAAGCGCCCCTTGGGCAGGTTCTTTGGGTACTTTCTTATCTGCATAAGAAAGTACCGCCCCCGGCAGGGCACTTCAAATTCCAAAGCGGTTGGAATTATGCAGCCGAGCAATGACAACCAAATTCAACATAAGTTTCCCCACGGCTTTTGGCCGTGGGGCTTTTTGTTGTCATGGACAGGCCGGATGATGCATAGCATGGGGTAGGAGTGATGAGATGGAATGTGCGTGGAAGGAATTTCTGGCGCTGCTGCCCCCCTGGGTGCGCCCGGAGGCGGACAGGCGGCGGGAGAATCTGGAGGAAGTGCGGCTGCGTCTGGGGCAGACGGCCCTGCTGACAGGCGGGGATGCACCCACCCGGACAGAAAAGACCGTGTCGGAAGCAGACCTGCAATATGTGCTCAACAGCGCCTGCCGCTATTCGCCCTGGACAGCGTCCACCATGGGGCAGGGCTTTGTAGCAACCGCCGGTGGACACCGGGTGGGCCTGTGCGGCCAGGCCGTGCTGCGGGACGGGTGTATGGCAGGCATTTCCCCGGTGCGCTCGCTCAACATCCGGGTCTGCCGGAATTTTTCGGGGGTCAGCCGCAACCTGTGGTTGCGTCCCGGCTCGGTTTTGATTCTGGGGCCGCCGGGCAGCGGGAAAACCACGCTGCTGCGGGATTTGATTTGTCAGCGCAGCAGGCGGGAAGCTATTTCCGTGGTGGATGAGCGGGGAGAGCTGTTCCCGCCAAACGCCAATTTCCCCATGGGGGAAAATACGGATGTGATGACCGGCTGCGGCAAGGCATCCGGCATGGAAGCGGTGCTGCGCACCATGTCACCCGGTTGCATTGCGGTGGATGAAATCACGGCGGAGGCAGATTGCAGGGCGTTGCTGCATGCCGGCTGGTGCGGTGTACAGCTGCTGGCAACGGCCCATGCTTCTTCTGTGGAGGATTTCAGACGCCGGCCGGTGTACGCGCCGCTGGCCCAAAGCGGCCTGTTTGAAACGGCGGTGGTTTTACAGCGGGACAAGTCCTGGCATACGGAAAGGATGGTGCCTTGATGAAAATTTTGGGAGCGGTGCTGATAATTGCCGGCTGCTTCGGCGTCAGCTTGGGTATGTGCCGCAGCATTCGCCGGGAGCAGCGGGCGCTGGAGGAGCTGCTGTCTGCCCTGGAGTGGATGGTCTGGGAGCTGAACGACCGGATGCCGCCGCTGGCGCAGCTTTGCCGGGGGGCGTCGGAGCAATGCGGTGGCCCGGTGGCGCGGGTGCTGGATCATCTGGCGTTGGAGCTGGAGGGACAGGTGGTGCCGGACGCGGCAGCGTGTATGGCGGCAGCCATTTCTTCCGTATCGTCGCTGCCACCGCTGACGGCGCAGCAGCTTCTTTTACTGGGAAAAAACCTGGGACGATTTGATTTGCAGGGACAGCTTGCAGGGCTGGAAAGCGCGGCATCCCGGTGCCACCTGTGCCTGGATAATCTCCGTGCCGACAGCAGCACCAAACTGCGCAGTTATCAGACGCTGGGAATTTGTGCCGGGGTGGCACTGGTCATTTTATTTCTGTAGCCATGGATATTGATTTGATTTTTAAGATTGCCGCGGTGGGAATCATCGTTTCGGTGCTTAATCAGGTTCTGACCCGCTCCGGCCGGGACGAGCAGGCCACCATGACCACTCTGGCAGGTCTGGTGGTGGTGCTGATGATTGTGGCGCAGAAAATCGCGGAGCTGTTTGAACTGGTCAAGACCTTGTTTCAATTCTGATGGAAGATTTTTTTCGAACGGTTGCCCTGGTGCTGGTATCGGTGATACTGGTGCTGGTGCTGAATAGCGGTAAAAACGGGATAGGGGTACTGCTGTCGGTGGCGGTATGCTGCATGGTGGCGTTTTCCGCCCTGCGCGTTCTGGAGCAGGCCCGGGCCTTTGCCGCATCGCTGCAAAATGTGATTGCGCTGGATTCTGACCTCCTGCAAACGCTTTTCAAGGTGGTTGGCATCTCCATCACGGCGGAGATTGCGGGGCTCATTTGCGCCGATTCCGGCAACGCCGCCATGGGAAAGGCCCTTGGATTTCTGGCATCGGCGGTGATTTTATGGCTGTCGCTGCCGCTGCTGACGGCGCTGCTGGAGCTGATTGAAGGGATTTTGGGAAATGTATGAGAAAGCTGTGTCTATTGGCACTTTGCCTGGTGCTGCTGACTGTGCCGGCAAAGGCGGCGGAAATGGTGGCACCCACACTGCCGGAGGAGGTGCAGCCGTTGCTGCCCTCCGAGGAGAGTGACTTCGGGGCCAGCCTGTGGCACATTGTAACCGAGGCACTTTCGGGGATGCAACCGCAGGTTGCCTCCAGTGCCAGGCTCTGCCTGGGGCTTCTGGCATCGGCACTGCTGATGAGCGTGCTGCAAAGCTTTGAGGGAAAGAGCCGTGCGGTGGTGGAGCTGGCGGGGGTGATAGCGGTATCGTGTATGCTGCTGAGCAGAACCAATTCCATGATTGCAGTGGGAACGGAAACGGTGGAAAGCGTCAGCCACTACGGCGCGCTTCTGCTTCCGGTAATGACGGCTGCCCTGGCCTCCCAGGGCGGAATCACGGCGTCGGCCGCCTTTTACACCGCCACGGCGCTGTTTGACAGCCTGCTGACCCAGCTGATTTCACTGCTGCTGGTACCCATGGTGTATATCTATCTGGTGCTGGCAGTGGTGAATGCGGCCACCGGGGATGGCATGCTGAAAAAACTGCGGGACTTCATCAAGTGGGCCATGACCTGGGGGCTGAAAATTATCCTTTATGTATTTACCGGCTACATTGCCCTCACCGGTGTCATTGCCGGAACGGCGGACCAGACGGCGGTGAAAGCGGCGAAGCTGACCATCTCCGGGATGATTCCGGTGGTGGGAAGCATTTTGTCCGATGCCTCGGAAACAATTCTGGTCAGTGCCGCCGCGGTGAAAAACACGGCAGGCGTTGCCGGGCTTCTGGCGGTGATTGCCCTGACTGCGACGCCGTTTCTTTCCATCGGGCTGCACTATTTACTTCTGAAGCTGACCGCCGCAGTGGCGGGCGCTTTTGCCCCCAAGTCTATGGCATCGCTGATGGAGGATTTTTCCGGGGCGATGGGACTGATTTTGGGCATGACCGGGGCGGTTTGCATGATTCAGCTTATCAGCCTGGTATGTTTTATGAAAGGAATGGGATAAATGGAAGGGGTACGGGCATATCTGCTGTCTGTCTGTGCGTCAGCTATTTTGTGCGGCGTTGTCCTTCGGCTGCTGGGAAAGAAAGATGCGCCGGCAGCGGTAGGGAAGATGGTCTGTGGCGTTTTTCTGACCCTGGCCGTGCTGCAGCCGCTGGCGAGGCTTCGCCCCGGATTATGGGAGAACCTGTCCTTTGACGCGGAACAGGCGGCGCAGCAGGCGGTGCAGCAGGGACAGGCGGAATCGAAAAAGGCTCTGGAAAAAATCATAAAGGATAAAGCGGAAGCATATATACTAGAGAAAGCGGGGCAGCTTTCTGCCAGCGTGACGGTGGAGGTATCCGTGGGCGGTGACAGCATCCCGGTGCCCCAGTCGGTGCGTCTGGATGGTGCGGTTACGCCCTATGCAAAATCCCGGCTCCAGACCATCATTTCAGAGGAACTGGGCATTTCAAAGGAGAATCAGATATGGACATCGGCAGCGCACTGAAAAACATTCCCCAGTGGGTCAAGCGGTACCGCTATCCTCTGGTGGTGGTGCTTGTGGGGCTGGTGCTGCTGACCCTGCCCACCGGCAAAAAAACGGAAGCCCCTGCGGAGACCACACCCCTTCAGCAGGAGCAGGAACCGGACATGGCACAGCAGCTAAAGGACATTCTGGGCAAAATTTCCGGCGTGGGCCGGGTGGAGGTGATGCTGACGGTTTCCGTTTCAGAAACCAGTGTCTACAACAAAGACGAGCAGATCACCACGGGGGATGGCTCCTCCTCCGTTCGGAAGGAAACGGTGATTATCACCGATTCCAACCGAAATCAGCAGGCACTCATCACCCAGACCCTGCCGCCGGTCTACCGGGGGGCAATCATCGTCTGCCAGGGCGGGGACAACGCGGCGGTAAAGCTGGCGGTGGTGGAGGCGGTGTCAAAGGCCACCGGGCTGGGGGCATCCCAAATTTCCGTATTGAAAATGAAATGATTGGAGGACATTTGAATGAAAAACTGGAAGAAGAATTTGATGGCGGCGGCGGTGCTGCTGACGGTCTGTTCGGGAATCTACCTCAACTGGATTTATAACGGCGGGCAGGATACCAAGAACCTGGAGGAAACATTGAACACCGACAAGGTGATGAGCGAAGACCTGCTGGTGATGGGCGGGACGGACAATCTGCCTGTAGGCGGGGAGGAGAACACGGTAAACAGCTACTTTGCGGCGGTGCGGCTGTCCCGCCAGGAGGCGCGGGATAACGCAGTGAGCCTGCTGCAGGAGGCCATGGCCTACGGCAGCGAGGAGCAGGTTGCCGCCTCCAATGCCCAGCTGGAGGAAATCATTCAGGACGCTCTGTGCGAAGCGCAGATTGAGAGCCTGGTGATTGCCAAGGGCTATGCCGACTGCGTGGCCTATATCTCCGAGGGGGGTATTTCCGTGGCGGTGGCAGCCCCGGAGGGGGGACTGCAGCAGGCGGATGTGGCGCTGATTTCCGACATCGTGCTGACCCAGTCGGATTTGACCCTGAATGACATCCGGGTGGTGGAGGTGCCCTGATTCCATACAAAACGGCAGCAGCCCGGGGCAGGGCGGCTGCCGTTTTGGTATATTTCTTGACAAAAGGCGCAATTTTGTGGTAAACTCAATATATCCAAAGAAGGTTAAGACAGGAGGAAGGAATCATGGTGATTTTTGTGTTTCCCTGCGGCACCGCGCTTACGATGCCATGCAAAGACCGCTTCCTGCTGAACGGACGGCTTCAGGCAAGCAACGAAAGCGCACAGGCTGCATGGTAACACCAATGCCCTTGTGCGCTTTTTTGATTGAAAATAGAATTTTCAGCAAGGAGGAAAATGACAATGAATACGAAATGTCCCATTTGCCAAAGTGAACTGGAAAGCGGCTTCCTGCGCAGCTGCGGCCTGCCTTATTTCCTCCCGGAAGGAGAAAGACCGGTGCGGCTTCATACCCAAAAGGAAATCCAGCAGAAAAACGCGGTGGAGATTCTTCCGGAAGAAACCGGCGATATTTGTCAATGGCCCAAGGCCTGCATCTGCCGCCGCTGTCAAATGATTTTTGTCCCATACCGGGAGGAATAAATCCACCACCCGGATGATCGAAAGATACGCAAAGGAAGTGTTTTTATGAAAAAAGCATTGTGCTTAACGCTGGCGGTGCTGACGGTCGTTGCGCTGCTGGGCGGCTGTCAGGGTTGGGGCACGGAACTTTCCGACCGGAAGAAGCAGGAGCTCAGCCGGGTTTTTCTGGCAGAAAAGGGCATTGAGTTGGATTGGAACGGCAAGTTCAATACCAGATACTACGGAACTTATAATGGATATATGATTGTGCTGAGCGCGGGGATGGCCACTGTGATGTCAGCCAGGGTGGTGGCAGACTATCGTTTCGAGTATGGCTCTATGTTCCAGATTTTCGCCTGTAAAGACGGCAAGGTATACGAACTGGAAGAGGCCTATGAAGCCGGACTTCTGACAAAGAAGCAGATTGGCAAGATTTACGACCGCCACATCCATTACGAAACCTGAAAAAAGGAAGTGTGCTTATGAAGAAAGCGTTGTGTTTGATGCTGGCGCTACTGACTGTCATTGCATTGCTGGGCGGTTGCCAGAGCCGCAATCCAAACCAGCTGGATTACGCCCGCTATCAGACGACAGAGGAAGAAGTAAAGGCACAGATTGAAAAATACGGAAAAGCACCGGTGCAGGATTACAAAGATTCGGAATTCAAAGCCGGTGTGGTATTGGTGATGGTGTATCCGTTTGCTTTGGACTATGACTACACCGCCGAGGACTTTTCTGATGTGGACTGCACGTCGGTGCGGGAGTTTTTATCCTTCCCGGACTCCGAGAAAATGGCCAACAAGGTATTGCGTCTGGAGCTTTCTGACAAAACAAGGAAGGGTGTGCTGGATGCCATTGAGATTCTTGCGCAGCGGGAGGATGTCTACTCCGCCTGGGCAGATGCAGAGATTCCGTTTCCCCTGTACCCAATTCCGATTGATGAATAAGCCCATTGGGGCGCGGTTCTGCAAGGGAGCTGCGCCCCTTTTCTATGCCCTGGGATTTTTGAAAATCACAGTTGTAATTTCCGGGATTTTGTGGTAGAATAAATCAAAATACGGTTTGCATTTCATGCAACAAAGAATCAGGAGGTTTTTCCAATGGCTGAAAATAAGCAGTATATCGCCCAGACGCAGGAAAACGGCAAGGTTCTCATTTCCGAGGATGTGGTTGCCGCCATCGCGCTGCACGCCATGAATGAAATCGACGGCTTTGCCGGCGTGAACGCCAAGCCCGGCGCTGACCTGGCGGAGTTTATCGGCAAGAATTGGGGAAAGGGCATCAAGGTGGCCATTTCCGAAGAAAATGAGCTGATTATCGACTGCAATGTGCAGGTGTTCTACGGTTACAGCGTGATGACCGTGGCCAAGGACATCCAGCAGAATGTCCTGACCGCGCTGGAATCCGTCACCGGAGCCAAAGTGGTGGCAGTCAATGTGAATGTGTGCGGCATCGTCCGCAAGTAAGGGGAGCTTATGACAAGAGGAGACGCCAGAGAGCTGGCGGTGCATTTGATTTACAGCCGGGAATTTACCGGCGAAGAACCCAGGCACGAGGTGGAAACCCGGCTGCAGAAGGAATATTATGCCGCGCTGGCATCTGACCATGCGGTCTATGCCGAGCGCCCCAGCAAAAGCCAGATTGGCTACATCGACACGGTGGTGGAGGGTGTTGCCAACCGCGGGGAGGAGCTGAACGGAATCATTCAGCAGTATTCCATCGGCTGGGACATTTCCCGCATTTCCCGCCTGACCCGGGCTATTATGCAGCTTGCGGTGTTTGAGGCGCTGTACATGGAGGATGTCCCTGTGGGGGTTGCCATTTCCGAGGCGGTTCGCCTGGCCAAGAAATATGATGGCGACGACACCGGCGCCTTCGTCAACGGCATTCTGGGCGCGTTTGCCAGAGCGCAGACGCAGGATAAGGAGACGAAATGAGCACAATCGGCATTGATACCAGCAACTATACCACTTCCGTGTCCTGCTTCGACGGCGCGGATGGCCTTAACTGTTCCCGGCTGCTGCCGGTGCGGCAGGGGGAGCTGGGTCTGCGCCAGAGTGATGCTGTTTTTTCCCACATAAAGAGCCTGCCGGAGCTTTCCGGCAGGCTGTTTTGCCATGTTCAGGCGGAAAATGTGACAGCCATCGGTGTCAGCACCCGTCCCAGAGCGGTGGAAGGCAGCTATATGCCCTGCTTTCTGGTGGGATACAGCCATGCCAAAATGCTGTCGGAGCTGCTGAAAGTGCCGCTTTTTGAGGTTTCCCATCAGCAGGGCCATGTGGCAGCCAGTCTTTGGAGCGCCAAGCGGCTGGATTTGATGGATACGCCCCATCTGGCCTGGCACCTGTCCGGCGGCACCACGGAGCTGCTGCTGGTGGAGCCGGAGGGGAAAAATGTAAAATGCACCCGCATCGGCGGCACCACGGATATTTCCGCCGGTCAGCTCATCGACCGCACCGGCGTGATGCTTAAGCTTCCGTTCCCGGCAGGAAAGCATCTGGATGCGCTCAGCCATCAGGCGGCGGGGACGGATTTGTTCCGGGTGAAGTGTCCCGGCATGGAATTTTCCCTGTCCGGGGTTCAAAATAAGGTGGAGGGGTATTTTTCTTCCCACTCCCCGGAGGAAACGGCGGGCTACGCCTTGCGGTGCGTCTGCCATGCGGTTTTTCAGGCAACCGCCAACGCCCTGAAGCAGTATCCGGGGCTGGAAGTGGTATTTTCCGGCGGCGTGGCCTCCAATTCCATGCTGCGGGAAAAATTGGAGCCGCTGCGGCCTGTATTCTGTGCGCCGGCTTTCTCCACGGACAATGCCATGGGCGTGGCGGTGCTGGCCCATCGGCTGCAGGAGGGATGATATGGCGCAGAATGTACTGACCATTACCCAGATTAACGAATACATCCGCTCCATGATGGATAATGACCGTCTGCTGGTGAATGTGGCCGTGAAAGGCGAAATCAGCAATTACAAGGTCTATCCCTCCGGGCATCACTATTTTACATTGAAAGATGAGGGCGGCGCCCTGCGGGGCGTGCTGTTCAAGGGCAACGCCATGCGGCTGCGCTTCCGCCCGGAAAACGGCATGCAGGTCATTGCCATGGGACGCATTACGGTCTATCCAAGAGATGGCGCCTATCAGCTGTACTGCACCGGGCTGGTGCTGGACGGCGTGGGCGATTTGTATGCGGCCTTTGAGCAGATGAAAAACCGTCTGGCGGCCCAGGGCCTGTTTGACCCGGCGCATAAAAAGCCCCTGCCCAAGCTGCCGGGCACCATCGGCATCATTACCAGTTCTGCCGGTGCTGCGGTGCATGATATGCTGCGCATCCTGCGCAAGCGCTATCCGCTGACAAAGGTACTGCTGCTGCCTGTGCGGGTGCAGGGAACGGAAGCGCCGGGAGAAATCGCCGCAGCCATCGGCTATGCCAACGCGTACCGTCTGGCAGATTTGCTGATTGTAGGCCGGGGCGGCGGCTCCATGGAGGATTTGTGGGCATTTAATGAGGAAGTGGTGGCCCACGCCATTTATAACTCCCGCATTCCGGTGATTTCCGCCGTGGGTCACGAGCCGGATGTGACCATTTCCGATTTCGTGGCGGATTTGCGGGCGGCGACCCCGTCCAACGCCGCGGAACTGGCGGTTCCCGACCAGGACGCCCTGCGGCAGACATTGGATGCCATGTCGGCCTCCATGGCAACTGCCATGAACCGGCAAATCAAAGCCGCCCGGCAGCGGCTGCGGGTGCTGGCGGCCAGCGCGCCGCTGCAAAGCTCCCAGAGCTATTTCCATCAGCGGAAAAAATCTCTGGAATTGCTGCAAAACCGGCTTCTGTCGGCAGAAAACAACCAGCTTGGAAAAAAGAAGCAGCGCTTCATTGCCATGACCGCCAAGCTGGACGCCATGAGCCCGCTGAAGGTGCTATCCCGTGGCTATGCCATGGCGCAAAAGCAGAATGGTGCCATTGTTCGCAGCGTTCACGATATTACCCCCGGGGAGGAAATCCGGGTATCTCTGGCCGACGGCGGCTTCACCGCAGCCGTCACCGATGTAAAGGAGCAGACAAGATGAATCAGGAAAACAAGACATTCGAGGAAAATATGCTCCGCCTGGAGCAAATCGTCCGTTCCATGGAGCGGGGCGAGGTGGCGCTGGAGGAAAGCCTGAAGCTGTTTAAAGAGGGCACAGAACTGGTCGCCGCCTGCGGAAAGCTGCTGGATGAAGCGGAGCTGGAGGTCAAGAAAGTGCTGACCGCCCCTGACGGCAGCCCGGTGCTGGAGGATTTTGCCGATGACGGAAACTGAGGACAGAATCGCTGCCTATAAAGCCTGCGTCGAAGAGTATCTGACGGCGTTTTATGGCTGCCTGGAAGATACGCCCCAGAAGTATCTGGCGGAATCCGTGCGCTACAGCCTGCTTTCCGGTGGCAAACGGCTGCGCCCCACGCTGGTATTTGAGTTTTGCCGGGTCTGCGGCGGGGACTGGAAAGCGGCCGCGCCCTTTGCCGCGGCGGTGGAGATGATTCACACCTACAGCCTGATTCACGATGATTTGCCCTGCATGGACAACGATGACTACCGCCGGGGGCGGCTGACCAACCACAAGGTCTATGGCGAAGCCATGGCGGTGCTGGCGGGCGACGCCCTGCTGACCGATGCCTTTGCCGTTGCCGCTTCCGCCCAAATTCCAAATCCCGCCGATTTGGCGCGGGCCATCGGGGTGCTGGCGGAAAATGCCGGCTCTTTGGGCATGGTGGGCGGTCAGGTGCTGGATATACTCAGCGAGGAGCGGGTTTGCACCGAGCAGGAGGTGCTGGACATTCAGACCCGGAAAACCGGGGGGCTAATCAACGCCGCCTGCGTGCTGGGCGTGATTGCCGCCGGAGGTACCGAGGCGCAGATACAGGCCGCGGCGCAGTTTGCCGCCGGAATCGGGCTGGCCTTCCAGATTCGGGACGATATGCTGGATGTGATTGGCTCCCGGCAGGAGCTGGGCAAGGCGGTTGGTGTGGATGAAAAGAAGAACACCTTCGTCCGCCTGTACGGTCTGGAAGAATGCGGTAATCTGGTGAATAAGTACACAAATCTGGCCGTTTCCGCCCTGGATGCTTTTGAAAGCACCGATTTTTTGAAAGCGCTGGCGCTGGAAATGACCGGCAGAATGAAATAAAAAAGTGCATCCACCGACCAAAGACAGGTCGGTGGATGCTTTTTTACAGGGAATAATCGTACTCGTCGTATTTGGAAAAATCCTGGGCCTTGGGCTTGGAGGGAACCCGCTTCAGCGGGTCATATTCAAAGTGGCGGCATTTGTCGTCCGGCTCCCGGCGACCCTTTTTGGTGCAGGCAAGATGTCCGTCATCCATCACCACCACATGGGCGCAGTACTGGCAGGCTTTTTCGATTTTTTTACGGAACAGCATTATGTATTACCTCGATTGCTTTTTCTTTGATTATACACTGCCCAGCCTGGAAAAGCTACTGCTATTTTGCTCTTTTGCCGACAAAATCAAACCGGTGACCACAATTACACCTGCGGGCAGAACAACCCAAAGGCTGGGCATCCAGTTATCATCCACCAGCGGCATGACGGCGGCGCACAGCAGGGTGCTGACAGCGGCCTGGGTCACTTTTCCCGGGAAATAATCCCGGCCGGACAATCCGCTTTCTCGAATCACCGACCGGGTTTGCAGCAGAACGCACAGCCCGCCGAAGGAGAGAAACACTGTAAACAATAAAAACCGCAATCCCACGCAGGAAATTTGGGGCAGAAGACAGGTTCCGTTGGTCAATTCCAGCAGCCCGGAGAGGAAAATCTGCATCGGCAGAGGAAACAGCCACAGCGCCCACCGCTGTAAAAAGGCAAGCACCACCCGCAGGATGACCACCCATCCGCAGACGGCGGCCATGGCACCAAGCGCCTGCTGCATGGCTTCCGGCAGGGTGATTTTCCCCGGAGAAACGGTACTGGCTGCGGCGGTGCTTCCGCCGGGGGCGGTCAGCCCCACAAACAGGGCCGACAGGATATGGATGCCCCAAACAAGCCAACACATCCAAATCTCCGGCAGCACCCCGGCACCCATGCCAAACAGAAAGGCGGGGCCTGCGTTGGAGCAGAAGCCCAGCATCCGCTCGGCGTCCGTTTTCTCAATGGCTCCGTCCCGGTACCCCTGGGCAATGCACCGGGCACCCACGGGATAGCCCCCAAGAAACCCCGGCAGCAGATAGCTTTCGCAGCCGGGCGGCAGCCGCAGCAGCTTTCCCAGCGGGCGCAGAAAGGTTGCGCCTCCCGGCAAAGCGGTCAGAAAAGGGGACAGCACAAAAAAGGGAAACAGCGCCGGAATCACCGTGTGGATACACATTTGAATGCCGTCCGCCGCACCCTGCAGCCCGGTTTTCGCGTCCAAAATCAGCGCCAGCATGCCAAAGGCTGCCATGAGTGCAGGGAGCAATCTTCTATGTTCTTTCATTGGTAATCACCTCGCTTCCATTCTATGCGTCATGCCCCGGCGCATATACTTGGGCAAAGGACGGTGGCGAAAGTGAAGAAAAAACAATCCCTGATGCAGCATTTGCTGGACAATGTGGATTTGCCGGAGGAGAGCCTTCCCCGGCAGACGGTGGTGGAACTGCTGGGCGATGGGCGGGTGCTGATTGAGCAGCACCGGGGCGTGCTGGAATATGGCCCGGAGCGAATCGGCGTGCGGGTGAGCTTTGGCTCTGTGTGCGTCACCGGCAGCAACCTGCGTTTGGGGCTGATGACCTGCCAGAAGCTGGTGATATTGGGAAAAATTAGAGGCATAGAACTGGTCAGGGGGAAATGCTGATGGATTTTTGGAGTTCCCTTGGGGGTATGGTGCAATTGGAACTGTGCAGCGCCGACCCGGCGGGGGCAGTGACGGCGTTGGGGAAGCAGGGGGTTATGGTTTATCAGGCAGAGTATCTCGATACTCTCCGGCTGCGTTTTCTGATTCCCAGAAAGCAGAGAAAGACGGTTTTTTATCTGGCGGAAAAGCGGGGCGACACCGTAAAAGAGGTGGGGCACTTTGGCCTTTATCACACCATCACAGGCCTGCGGAAGCGGCCGGTTCTGGTGCTGGGGATGCTGCTGGTGCTCTTTCTTTCCTGCTGGGTGCCCGGTCGGGTATTCTTCGTCCGGGTGGAGGGAAATATGTCCGTTCCACAGCAGCTGATTGCGGAAAAAGCCGCCGATTGCGGCATTGGCTTCGGTGCGTCCCGGCGGGCAGTGCGCAGCGAAAAGGTGAAAAATGCCCTGCTGGAGGCTATGCCCCAGCTCCAATGGGCCGGGGTGAACACCTATGGCTGCACGGCGGTCATCACCGTTCGGGAGCGGAGCGAAGAAAGTCAGAAACCGGAGGAAACCGGCGTTTGCAGCATTGTAGCCAGCCGGGACGCGGTGATTGACAGCATCACCGTTTTGCAGGGCAACGCCCTCTGCAAACCCGGACAGGCAGTGAAGGCGGGGCAGGTGCTGGTGTCGGGTTATCAGGACTGCGGCATCTGCATCCGGGCGCTGACGGCCAAGGCGGAGATTTTTGGCCGCACCCAGCGGCGCTGTGCCGCGATTTTTCCCGCGGAATACGCCCTGCGGCAGCAAAATTCCGGCTGGTCAAAAAAATATTCGCTGATTCTTGGAAAAAAACGAATAAATTTCTTCAAAGGGAGTGGAATTTCAGGTACCACTTGTGCTAAAATATATGAGGAAAAATATATCACCCTGCCCGGCGGCTTTGTGCTGCCCATCGGACTGTCGGTGGAAATGCAGGCAGCCTACGAATGCCGGATGGAAACGGTTTCGGCAGACGAGGCTTTTTTGCAAAATTTCCTGCGGCAGTATGTGGAGCAAACCATGACTGCCGGACGCATCTGCGACGGGGTGGAAATCTGTTCAGACGCCGCAGGCGCGGTGCGGATAGACGGCGTTTATGCCTGTTACGAATGGATCGGCCTGACCCGGCCGGAGGAGAGTTTATCGGAATGAGTAAAATTGCAGAACGAATTGTCAGCGCGGAGCGGATGGAGGATATTGTCAGCGTCTTTGGCTCCTTTGATGAGAATATCCGCCGCATTGAGGAAAGCCTGTGCGTTTCCATTGTCAACCGGGGCACGGATCTGAAAGTGACCGGCGAGGAAGAGGCGGCGGACAAAGCAGCGCGTACTCTGGAGGGGCTGCTGAAGCTGGCTTCCAAGGGGGAAATCATCGACGAGCAGCGGGTGCGCTACCTCATCACTCTGGTGAAAGAGGGAAATGACGACCAAATCGGCCAGATGGCAAAGGATGTGGTGTGCGTCACCGCCAAGGGAAAGCCCATCAAGGCCAAAACCGTGGGTCAGCAGAAATACATGAAGGCCATCCAGAGCCACACCATCACCATCGGTGTCGGCCCTGCCGGCACCGGCAAAACCTATCTTGCGGTGGCGGCGGCGGTGGCCGCTTTCCGGGAGCGGACGGTCAACCGCATCATTCTCACCCGGCCTGCGGTGGAAGCAGGGGAGCGGCTGGGCTTTTTGCCCGGCGATTTGCAGAACAAGGTGGACCCTTACCTGCGCCCGCTGTATGATGCGCTGTATGATATGCTGGGCCCTGAGAATTTCCAAAAATACCAGGAGCGTGGCTCCATTGAGGTGGCGCCGCTTGCCTATATGCGGGGGCGCACCCTGGACGACAGCTTTATCATTCTCGACGAAGCCCAGAACACCACCAGAGAGCAGATGAAAATGTTTTTGACCCGTCTGGGTTTCGGCTCCAAAATTGTCATTACCGGCGATGTGACCCAAATCGATTTGCCGGATGACAAGGTTTCCGGCCTGAAGGACGCGGTGCGGGTGCTGGAAAATGTGCAGGACATTGCCATCTGCCGCCTGACTGCGGCGGATGTGGTACGCCATGCGCTGGTGCAGGAAATCATCAGTGCCTATGAAAAAGATGCCCGGAAGCCGGAAGTTCAAAAACCGTCCCGGAATTTCCGTGGACAGTACCAGAGGAAAAAGTGATATGAAAAAATACAAAATCAACATGACCTTCGACTGTTTCACCCTGCAGCAACCGCTGGTTGCCTCCATCATCCGCAAGTGCGTGGAAACCACGCTGGAAGCGGAGCAGGTGAGCCTTCCCTGTGAAATCAATGTGCTGGTGACAAATGACGCAGGCATTCACGCCATCAACAAGGCCAGCCGCAATGTGGACAGGCCCACGGATGTGCTGAGCTTTCCCATGTTCCAGCTGGAGCCGGGGAAGCCGCCGGTGGGAGAGCAGTACCTGGATATGGAAACCGGGCTTTGCCCCCTGGGGGATATGTGCATTTCGCTGGAGCGGGCGGCGGCACAGGCCAAAGAGTTTGGACACAGCCTGAAAAGGGAAGTGGGGTATCTTACCATCCACTCCATGCTCCATCTGCTGGGCTATGACCATCTGGACGAGGGAGAGCAGAAAAAGCAAATGCGGGCGCGGGAAGATGCCATTGCCGCCACCATCCGGGGAATGAGCCGGGACTGACTTTTTACATCAAAGGAGAGAAATATGAATACCAGAACCGCGATTATCACCATCGCAGGCCGCCCCAATGTGGGCAAATCCACCCTGACCAATTACCTGGTGGGTGAGAAAATCACCATCGTTTCCAATAAGCCCCAGACCACCCGCAACCGCATCTGCGGCATCGTCACCCGGGGCAATTCCCAGTTCGTGTTTGTGGATACCCCCGGCTTTCACAAGGCCAGAACCAAGCTGGGCGATTACATGGTCAACGCTGTCCGGGATTCCATCGCGGATGTGGATTTGACCATTCTGGTGGTGGAGCCGATTCCTTCCGTGGGTCAGCAGGAGCAGCAGCTTCTGGAAGAGCTGAAGGCCAAGCGCTGCCCCATCATTCTGGCCATCAACAAAATCGACACCGTGGAAAAGGACAAGCTGCTGGAGGTGATTGCGGCCTATTCGGAAGCGGCCCGGTTTGATGCCATCATTCCCATCTCTGCCCGCACCGGCGACGGGGTGGACGAGTTGCTTTCCGAATGCGACAAGTACACGGTGGAAAGCCCGTTCCTCTTCCCGGACGATGTGACCACCGACCAGCCGGAAAAGCAGGTGATGGCGGAAATCATCCGGGAAAAGCTGCTGTGGAATCTGGAAAAGGAGATTCCCCACGGTACCGCCGTGGAAATCAACCGCTTCACCGAGCGGGACAACGGCATTATCGATTTGGATGCCACCATTTACTGTGAAAAAGCCAGCCATAAGGGCATCATCATCGGTAAAAACGGTGAAATGCTGAAGAAAATCTCCAGCATGGCCCGGGTGGACTGCGAAAAGTTTATGGGAACCAAGGTTTACCTCACTACCTGGGTGAAGGTGAAGGAAAATTGGCGGGACAGCGATTTTCTCGTGAAGAACTTTGGTTACAGAGAGTAAATTTTCCACTTGTAAAATGGAGCCGGAGGCAAATCCTAATCCCACAGGAGGATTTGCCCATGGAAAAGGAAGCATACTGGAAGCTGTTTCTGGCAACCGGTTCGCCGGAAGCCTATCTGATGTACAGCCAGGCGAAAAGAATGGAGTCTGCCCATGTATCTGACCACGAAAGCACTGGTGCTGCGCCTAACCGACTACAATGACAAAGACGCGCTGCTCACCCTGCTGACCCCGGAGCATGGCAAAATCACCGCCAAGGCAAGGGGTCTGCGCCGGAAAAACTCCCCGCTGATTGCGCCCTGCCAGCTTTTGGCCTATGGCGAGTTTACCCTGTTTGACTACCGGGGAATGTACACGGTGAACGAAGCCCAGTCGGTGGAGCTGTTTCATGGGCTGCGGCGGAATCTAACCAAGCTGTCTTTGGGCACTTATTTTGCTCAGGCGGCGGAGGTGCTGAGCCAGGAGGATTTGCCCAGCCCGGAGCTGCTGAGTCTGGTGCTCAACTGCCTGTACGCCCTGGACAAGCTGGACAAGCCCGAGGCCATGGTCAAGGCGGTGTTTGAGCTGCGGGCGGCGGCACTGGCGGGATATTTCCCGGATTTGACCGGGTGCCACATCTGCGGCAATGGAGAAGCGGAACTGTTTGACCTCTCCCGGGGGCAGCTGGAATGCGCTGGCTGCCGCAATCCGGGGGAGCAGGGCATCCGCATGCCGCTGACGGCGGGGATGAAAGAGGCCATGCGCTATATTCTCTACTGCGACAGCCGGAAGCTTTTTTCCTTCGAGCTGGGGAAAGAGGTCCTGGAGCAGCTTTCCTCTGTCACGGAGGGGTACTTATCCACCCAGCTGGAGCGCAGTTTTTCGGCGCTGGATTTTTACAAATCGCTGCATTATGTTTAAAACCCCATTAGGAACATAGATTCGCATGAAAAAATGCGAACAGGAGAGGAATATGTCTGAATTATACGAAAAATCCCTGCACAAGCTGGAACTTCCCCTTGTGCTGGAACTTCTGGCGGAATGCGCCGGCAGCCAGGCAGGCAAGGATGCCTGCCTGAATCTGCGCCCCGTTTCCGATTTGGAGGAGGTGGAAGCGCTTCTGGCGGAGACCACCGCCGCCTCCGACCTGTGTACCCGCAAGGGAAATCCGGGCTTCGGCGAGGTGCGGGATGTATCCGCCGCGCTGGAACGGGCAGACCGGGGCGGCACGCTGCAGCCCAAGGAGCTGCTGGAAATCGGCGCGGTGCTGCGCTGCGCCCGGAACATCAAGGGTTATGTGTCCGAGGATGAAAAGGCCACGGTGCTGGACCCGCTGTTTCATTCCCTGGTGGCCAACAAATATCTGGAGGACCGGATTTTCGGGGCCATTTTGTCCGAGGAGGAAATCGCGGACAATGCTTCCCCGGAGCTGTCTGACATCCGCCGCCATATGCGGCTGCAGGCAGGCAAAATCCGGGACACCCTGCAAAAAATCATTTCTTCCCCCGCTTATTCCAAGTATCTGCGGGAGCCCATCATCACCATCCGTCAGGGGCGCTATGTGGTGCCGGTGAAATCCGAGTGCAAGGGCGAGGTGCCTGGCCTTGTCCACGATGTTTCCGCCAGCGGTTCCACCTATTTTGTGGAACCCATGTCCGCAGTCAATGCCAACAACGCCCTGCGGGAGCTGGAAATCAAGGAAAAGAAGGAAATCCAGCGGATTCTGGCCGAGCTTTCCGCGGAGGCGGCGGCCTATCAGAAGCCAATCAATGACGATTTCCGGCTGCTGGTGCGGCTGGATGTGATTTTTGCAAAAGCGCGGCTGGGCTACCGGATGCACGCCTGGGCGCCCATAATGAACGACAAGGGCATTGTGGAGCTGCGAAACGCCCGGCATCCGCTGATTGATTCCAAGACGGTGGTTCCCATTTCCTTGCGGCTGGGCACAGATTTTGACACCATGATTATCACCGGCCCCAACACCGGCGGCAAAACTGTCACCCTGAAAACCATCGGCCTTTTGACCCTGATGGCAGAGTGCGGCCTGCATGTCCCGGCGGGGGACGGAAGCCGCCTTTCCACCTTTGACGCCATTCTGGCTGACATCGGCGATGAGCAGTCCATTGCCCAGAGCCTTTCCACTTTTTCCAGCCACATGAGAACCATCGTGGATGTGGTGGCGGAGTGTGACGACCGGACGCTGGTGCTGTTTGACGAGCTGGGCGCCGGCACCGACCCGGCCGAGGGCGCTGCCCTTGCTACTGCCATCATCGAATTCTGCCGGAAAATGCGGGGCCGGGTGGTGGCGACCACCCATTACGCGGAGCTGAAGCTGTATGCCATGCGCACCCCCGGCGTCATCAACGCATCCTGCGAATTTGATGTGGAAACCCTGCGCCCCACCTACAAGCTACTCATCGGCATTCCCGGCAAGTCCAATGCCTTTGCCATTTCCCGCAAGCTGGGTCTGCCGGAGTATATTCTCAAGGACGCGTCGGATTTGGTGAGCAAAAGCGACAAGGACTTTGAGGATGTGCTGACCCAGCTGGAGCAGCAGCGCCAGCAGATGGAAAATGCCAAGGTGGAGGCAGAGCGACTGCGCCAGGAAACGGCAAAAATCAAGCAGCAGAGCGAAGAATACCACCAGCAGCTCCAGAAGGAAAAGGAAAAGGCCATGGAGTCTGCCCGCCGGGAAGCCCAGCACATCATCGAGGAAGCCCGGACGGCGGCAAATCTGGCCTCCGAGGAGCTGAAGGCACTGCGCCGGCAATTGCAGGAAAACGCCGACACCACCGGCATCAACCAGCGCCAGGCAGAGCTGCGCCGCAGCCTGAATGAAGCGGAGGACAAGCTCCGAGCCGGGCAGCCCAAGAAGGAGCGCCCCAAGCCCACCCGGGAGATTCTGGTGGGGGATACGGTGGAGCTTCTGAAGCTGGGCACCCGTGCCAGCGTGATTGCCATCAACAAAGATGGCACCTATCAGCTTCAGGCCGGCATTCTGAAAATGAGTGCCAAGGCCGATGAAATCTATCTGCTGGAGCAGGATAACCCCTACAAGGAAAAGCCTGCCAGACCTGCCCATTCCGGCCGGGAGATGAAGGTGACCGCCGCCACCTCCGAGGTGGATTTGCGGGGCATGGACTGCGTGGAGGCCATCTGCGTGCTGGACCGGTATGTGGACGAAGCCATGCGCTCGAAACTGCACTCCATCCGCATCATCCATGGCAAGGGAACCGGCGCGCTACGTGCCGCGGTGCAGCAGTCGCTGAAGAAAAACAAGTTCATCAAATCCTTCCGTCTGGGCGTTTACGGAGAAGGGGAGGACGGCGTGACCATTGCCGAACTGCGATAACCAAAAAGAAGTTGACTTTTGCCGCAATTTTGGTATCATATAGGTATAACGCTGTTTTTGTGTACAGCGGATAAGGAGTGGATGGATTATGTTTAGTAAAGAAATCGTTGTGCGGTGCGAATCCGGCCTTCACAACAAGCAGGCTACTTACTTCGTGCAGAAAGCCAACGAATTTAACTGCCCCATCTGGCTGGAATCCGGCAGCCGCCGCATGAATGCGAAAAGCTTGCTGGGCATCATGTCTTTGGGTATCGTCACCGGCACCACCGTGACCCTGTCTGCCGATGGCTCCGACGCGGAAGCAGCGGTGACGGCACTGGAAGAGCTGCTGCAGAGAGATATTTACTGATTTGGAACACATGGCCGCCTCAGTGCAGATAAGCATTGAGGCGGTTCTTTTTGAGGTGGGCTATGACATTTGAGGAACTGAAAGACAAAGCGCTTTCTCTGCCCTTTGCCCCCGGCGTGTATATCATGCGGGACAAAGCCGGAACGGTGATTTATGTGGG
>JBGVGH010000170.1:0-2979 GCA_045121575.1 Faecousia sp. | reverse complement strand
TTTTCCTACATGACCATCCAGGAGGGAATGTGCTATGTGGCCTTCCCGGAGGATGCCCACATGCCCGGCCGGCACCTGGATGTGCCCAATGATTTCGTCAAAGTGGTGGTAAAGCTGAAAGTCTGACCACAGAAAATGGGGGTATCATACTAAGCCACTGTAGGGCAAAGGCATGCCTTTGCCGACCGGTTGCAATTATCAGAGCGGTGAGAAAGAACCAACCCGGTGGCGAGGGCGGTGCGCCCGCAGGGAATTGGCATAATTATGATTGCCGGGGGCAATCATACAAATAAAATATCATGCCCTCGCCCTACAATGGGCAAGTGGAAACAGCTCGACACCCCCAAATTTGAAACAAAAAAGGTCAGGTATCTTTCGGATACCTGACCTTTTATATGTTTTTCGAGGTTTTACAGGGCATCCCGGATGGCACCGATGGTGTACAGGGAGCCAAAGCACAGCACCACACCGTCGGTTCCCGCCAGCGTTTTTGCCAGATGGACACCGTCCGCCACACTTTGGCAGGCAGTAGCGCGGGCACCGGTGCTTTGCAGGTGGTGCGCCAGCTCCGCTGCTTCCAGCTTTCGGGGATTGGGGGGCGTAACGCACACATATTCCTGTACCAGCCCGGTGACGGGTCGGAACATTTCGCCGTAATCCTTGTCTGCCAGCACGCCGGTCAGGGCAATGACACGGCGGCCCGGCAGATAGTCCCGGATATTCTGCACCAGCGCCTCAATACACTGGGGATTGTGCCCGCCGTCGATGATGAACAGGGGTTCTTTCCCCACAACCTCAAACCGGCCCGGCCAGGTGACACAGGACAACCCCTGCCGGATATTTTCCTCCGAAATGGCCCAGCCCTTTTCCCGCAGGGCGTCCATCACCGACAGTACCACGGCGGCATTTTTCAGCTGATGCACCCCCAGCAGGGGTAAGTGCAGATTTTCCCGCTGTCCACAGCAGAAAACCTGCCCTTCCAGGCTGTGGGAAATCAGGCGAAGGCTGTCAAAATCCGCCTTGCGCAGCGTGGCGTGCTTTTCCTTGCACACGGATTCAAACACGGCCTCCACCTCCGGGGTACCCCGGTAGATAACCACCGTGCCGTTTTCTTTGATAATGCCCGCCTTGGCATGGGCAATTTCTTCCAAAGTGCTGCCCAGGACGGCGGTGTGGTCAAGACCGATGTTGGCAATCACCGCTACCTCCGGGCAGTCGATGATATTGGTGGCATCCTCAGCGCCGCCCATGCCTACCTCCAGCACCACAATGTCGCATTGCTGCCGGCGGAAGTATTCCAGCGCCACGCAGCACACCGCTTCAAATTCCGTGGGCGGCTCATCCATGGTCTCGGCCAGGGGTTTTACAAATTCCGTGACGGCAACCAAATCCCTGTCGGTGATTTCTTCGCCGTTGACTTGCATCCGCTCGTGGAAGCGGTAGATGTAGGGGGAGGTGAACAGGCCCACCCGGAAGCCCGCCTGCCGCAAAATGGAGGCGGACATGGCGGCGGTGGAGCCTTTGCCGTTGGTGCCGGCAATGTGGACAAATTTCAGCGATTTCTGGGGATTCCCCATTTTTTCCAGCAGGGTGCGCATCCGGTGCAGTCCCGGCGTGCTGACCTTGCGGTAGAGGGAGTGAAAATAGGCGATAGCCTGGTCACTGTTCATTATGGATGGCTTCCTTTCCACAAACTTACCGGACGAACATTTCTTGATAGCTCAGAATCTGCCCAGTTTTCTCGTCTACCACCATGGTCACGGTGGCAAGACGAATCAAAGAGGTGTCCTTGGAGGCGGGGGATTTGGAGTAGCCCCACAGGGCTTCCTCACCGTAGGTGGAATTTGGGTCTTTTTCTCTGGCGGCGGCAATGTTGGCTTCCAGCGCCGCTTCGTCCAGTTCGTAGACCGCCACGGTGTAGGTCACTTCGCTGCCCATAAATTTCTTGTAGGCGGATTCCACGATGGTGACGGTATCGAGATTATCGAAAGCGTCGCTCTGCTTCAGAAGCAACGGCTGCATACTCTTGTTGGCCTCTACTCGTTCGGAGGCGGAGTAGTCAGAGGTGAGGGAAGAGTTTTCGTAGTGAATAAACAGATAGCCGAATACACTGCAGGTACCGATTATAACCAGCGTCACCAGTAACGCCACCTGCTTTTTGGTGAAGTGCAGCTTTTCAGAGCCGCCATAAGTCAGGTGCATCCGGGAGGTGATGGGCTGGACGGCAGACAGTGCAATCGTAAGCACCACAGATTCCAGCGGGAACATAAACAGATTCTTAAAAATCCGGGGAAGTGTGAACAGAACCGCAGTTTTTCCCAAGACCAGCTTATAATACAGCAAATCAATGGGGGCCTGCAGCAGGATATTCACAAAAACACAGATGATAAAGCGGCTGAGAATCACCCGGGCGGGGGTGATTTTCTGCCGGTAGAAGAACATGGCGAAAATCACGGAGCTGGCCATTTCCAGCAGGGCGTACAGGGGGAAATAGGTATAGCCACTGAGCAATGCGTCCAGTGTGTCCGAAACAAAAGCACCGATGGCACCCACCACCGGGCCATAAATCATGGCACCCAGGGCGTTGGCCAGAAAGGCGGGGGTGATGTTCAGATTTGGCCCCAGCGGAATTTTCACCAGGGTTTTCAGCGCCACCCGCAAGGCGATGATGAGGGCGGCAAATACCAACATTCGGACATCCTTCAGCTCGGCGGCGGCATCCCGCCAGTAGGCGCGGGAGAAGGGGTGGGGGTAGAGATTGGTGGATTTTTGAATTCTTGACATGAGAAAACCTCCTTTGTAGTGCGGCGAAGGTGGTTTTATCTGCCTTTTGGGTGCGAAAAACCCCTGTGGACAGGCCACAGGGGAGTACATACGATTCACCCAAGCAAAAAGGCAGCGTTTGAGCCGGCCATTCGCCCGACTGAGTATCGCCTCTCATAAAGGAGAAAATCCATTATGGGCAGCGGGTGCGGACTT
>JBGVGH010000169.1:0-1705 GCA_045121575.1 Faecousia sp. | reverse complement strand
GGCCCGACCGGGAACCAGCGAGCACCAGTTGGGTCTGGCGGTGGATTTTGTGGACCTGAGTTTTCAGCTTTTGGATGCCAAGCAGGAATCCACCCCCGTTCAGCAGTGGCTCATGGCCCACTGCGCGGAATACGGCTTCATCCTCCGCTACCCCACGGATAAAAGTGACCTCACCGGCGTTGGGTACGAGCCCTGGCACTACCGCTACGTGGGCACGGAGGCGGCAAAGGCCATCATGGACCAGGGCCTGTGCCTGGAGGAATACCTCTCCCAGGCGGCTTCTTGACCATACCGGGTGGTATATACCGGCCAAACCGGGAATACTGAGTCTGTGGTGACCAAAAACTGACCAAGAGGACGCTATGAATCTGTTATTTGCCATCGACCGATCCTTTATCCCCCTGCTTTTGAGCTGCCTCCACTCCATCGCCCTCCGGGGCGGAGCGGACCACTACGACGCCTATATCCTCCACTCGGATCTAAGGAAACACTGAATAAATCTCCCCTTATCGCCAAGCCTGTCTGGATGGTATAATATTGGAGACAAGATGGGAGGGTAAAAACGATGAAGCAGCAGACGTTCAGCGATATGGAATACAGCAGCCGGAAGCGTAAAACAAAGCGTGAGGAATTTCTTGAGATCATGGACGAGATCATTCCCTGGGATGAGTGGGTCGGCGTGATCGAGCCGTATTACCCAAGCGGCAAGCGCGGACGTCGGCCCAAGGGGATCGAGAAAATGCTGCGGATGTATCTGCTGCAAGTGTGGTTCAATCTGTCAGACGAGGGAACCGAAGATGCCATCTACGACAGCTATGCCATGAGAAAATTCGTGGGCATCAATTTTCTGGAAGAAAACGCGCCGGACGCTACGACGCTCCTCAAATTCCGTCGGCTGCTGGAGCAGAAGGGACTGAACAAGCTGTTCTTTGAGGCCATCAATCGCGTCATGGTGGAAACCGGTCATATTCTGAAGGGCGGCACGGTGGTGGATGCCACGATCATCAACGCCTCGCCGTCTACCAAGAACGCAGACAAGCAGCGCGATCCGGAAATGCACCAGACGAAGAAAGGCAACGAGTGGCGTTTTGGGATGAAGTGTCATATCGGTGTTGACGCTTTCAGCGGTTTGGTACACACCATAAAGGTCACGCCGGCCAATGTACATGACATCAGCGTTGCTTCGGAACTCATACGGGAAGACGATGAGGTAGTCTATGGAGACTCCGGCTATCTCGGTATTGAGAAGCGGGACGAGATCATCTCAGACGAACACTTGGCCTCTATTGAGTATCGGATCAACCGGAAACCCAGCCATCTGCAAAAGGTATCTGGCAACTCCCTCGATTGGGATCGCATAATCGAACACGCCAAATCCTCAGTCCGCTGTAAGGTTGAGCACCCATTTCGCACGGTCAAATGCCTGTTCGGCTACCGCAAGACGGCCTATCGGGGACTGGCCAAAAACGAAAACAGGTTGTATGTCCTTTTTGCCAGCGCCAATCTCTATGCCTTGGCCAGTCGAGGTCGAAGTCTGGCTCCCACATGGTAAGGGCGTAGTGCGCCCTTTTCCGGAAAACATGATCGTTTTCCACAATAAAGGCGGGCTGGCGGCGTGCATGAGACCCGATATCTGCTCGTTGGAGCGACAAAATGGCTTGTTCACCGTGCTTTACCTGTAATACTTGATTTATTCAGCGCTTCC
>JBGVGH010000168.1:0-33639 GCA_045121575.1 Faecousia sp. | reverse complement strand
GGGCGGACACAACGGAAGCGGCAGTGCCGGCAGGGTCCGCGCCCACCTGCTCCGCCGTCTGGTTGGGCGGGGTGTAGTCGGCGGACATGGCGTTGATATTGGCCCGGGCCTGGGTCTTCTGGTCCTCTGTCAGTACCTGGGCCTCGGTGCGGATGGATTTGTTCACCTTGCCGATCATGGAATACAGCAGGTCATACAGTTTGCTCATAAGTTCCTCCTTAGGTAAGCGCGGCGCTCAGCTGCGCGATCTCCGTGTCGGACACGGTATTGATGATGAAATTGCCGCTCTCGTCGGCAGACTGGCCGTTGATGGTGATGTCGGCAGTGCCGGTGGACGGATTCTCGGTCAGGTATTCGTCCACCATCTGGCGGACGGTCTCTTCGGAGACAGAACCGCCACCCTGCTCCCTCAGCTCTTCGATCTCCGCCTGGATCTGCGCCCAGACGGGCAGAGAATCGTCGGTGGTCTCGTCGCCGGAGGGGTCGGCTGCGCCGCGAATGCGGCCCAGGTCGGCCCACAGAGTAGGGATGGCGATGTTGTTTTCAGCATCCACGCCGTAGACGCCAACGCAGAGACTGCCCACAGGCTGGGCCACCACCTCCGGCGGGATGGTGACCACTTCCCCGGCGTTCACTACGTCCTTGACGGCCGCGCCCCGGAAGACAACGGTCTTGCTCAGCCCGTCCCACATAGGGTCGGTATACTCAAAGCGAACCGTCGCGCCGATGATGCCCTTGGGGATGGGCAGGCAATACGCTGCGGCAGCTCTGACGCCGCTCACGCGGATCTTCGCAAGTTCCATTATGTTGCCACCTCCCAGGCATCCGGGTAGGCGCTGGGCGCCCACACGTTGTTGTCCATCTTGGAACGGTAGGTCTCCCCGCCGTCAGTACAGCAATCGCCGATATTGTAGGGGCTGGTAGACAGAGAGATGAATGGCCGAGCCTTAGCCGGGTCCGTGGACCAGACGAAACCAAACTGTGCGGGCAGCTCCTCCGGCTCCTGGGTGTAGATTTCGCTGTCGTAGGGCTGAAGCAGCCGCACGACCCGCCCGGCGGAGGACTTGCAGACGAAGCCCGCCGCACGTTCCAGCATATTTTTCTTTGCCACCGCCGCCCGGAAGTCCGGGATGTACTCTTCCTCCGCGTACAGCTCCGTGCCGGTCATATCAGGGGAGCGGTCCTGAAGATCCTCGGCGATCAGTTTACCGGACCTCCGCAGCGTGTCCAGAACGATTTCTTTTTCGGTCATACATCATTCACCCCTTCCAGAATTGCCGCCGCCATATCGGCGGTAGTAGCCTCCGAGGATTCTTCCGTAGGTACAGCCGCCGGCAGAGGATCATGGATATACTCTCCATTGACATAGCGGTATTCATAGAGATTCCCTTCCGGCAGAGAGGACGCGAACACAGAACCGATAGGGGCCATGCTCGCCGGGGACGCAGACAGCACACGGCCGTCCGATGCCAAATTCAAAGCATACATATCAGGTCACCTTCTTTATTCTGATAATTTTTGTCGGCACCACATAAGCATCAGTAACAGAGGTGCTTCCAACAGCACCGGAAAAATTAACCACGATGTTTTCTTCATCTGTTCTGTAACACCGAAATGTGCGGTAAGCCCCATAGGAAATCGATATAGCCGCATAACACGCCTTCTGGACATCTGTTGGAATCTCATCACAAATTGTTACATAAACGTTTCCAATGTAGTCCTTAAAATAGATTCGCACATTATCAGCAGTGGTTCCCTTGCAATGGATCGTTAAAGTCTGCAAGGGAAATTCGCTGTCTGTGGATGCGTTTTCCCAAATTACTTCTTCTGTTTCCATTCCTACAGCGAACAGAAATACCGGTGTAAACCCTTCTGTGGTGCAGTCCTCTGCACGGTATAATTTTCCTTCGCTGGTTATCAGTGTATCCCTGTCATTGACCTGGTGTCCATCGGGCAAAGTTACACCAGAGAAGTCAAAACGTTCGTTACCCTCGTCATCCGATCCAAGAGACCCCACAGAAGGATCCCAAAGGTATATGGAAGAACCGTCCACACCATCGGCACCATTTTCGCCATCTGCTCCTGACTGACCCTGCTCACCCTGGGGGCCTTGCTCGCCCTGGGGACCCTGTTCGCCTTGGGGGCCTTGCTCACCCTGGGGACCCTGTTCGCCTTGGGGACCTTGCTCACCCTGGGGACCCTGCGCTCCGTCAAACATTCCGCTTTCTTTCGCTTCGGTAAGAATCTGGTGTAATTCTTCATCCATCCATTGCAGCCAGTTGAAATAGTCTTCAGATTCAAAAACGCCATCAGCAGGATTTGCCTCCACGTTGATGCAGATCATAAATGTAGCAAGGGTCTTAACTCCCTGAAGCAATTCCGCCTGGGCAAGGACGGTTCCCGCTGCCGCCAGCATCTGCGGCGCAAATGCCACAGTTACGATATTATTTTCAGTTTTCCAGGCCGCTGAGCCGTCGGGGAGGGCGTCGTAGTACCCTTTTGTGCCGTCGGGTTTGCGGTAACGCATGGACACCGTAACGCCGTCAGGCACTGCCCAGGCGACACCATTGGAGAACAGGGAAATCTCCAAAAATCTGGAATTCCGGTCTCCCTGGACAGCATCCAGCCGGGGCGTCACATTGCGCCGCGCCAGATCCATCCCTATTTTATGAATAATTTCCATTTGCGTCCTCTTTTCACGATTTGGCTGTAAGAACATACGTCCCCAGCTCTGACGAATACACCCATTCAACCTTCTTGCCGTCTATGAAAATCCATTCACCGCCAATCGATACAAGGTCTCCGGAATCTCCGATATAGACATTGCTGGCATTAAGCCCAGTTCCTATATCAATTCTCTTTCCGAATATCCCTATTTCGGTTTCTGTATTTGTAGCATAGGAACCGATCGTTACTTTATCACTCTCGGCTCCGATTTCAACAGTGCCGTTTATGCTGACTGTATCACCGTCTGAACCTATGCTTACGGCGCCTTTCCCCAATGCGGTAATGATTATGTATTTTCCAGTTTCGCCAGGTCTGATGATGCCACCCTCTGCATAAAAAACGATCTCAAAGACACTGTTTTTTCTCGATGTTCCTCCGTTTGTCGCCCATAATCCTTCCGCCGACAAAACCAGATAACCCGAATAGTCGGTGTAAATATTGTTTGAAGTCTGGATGGCAAGCGTGTTATTGGTTAAATCCAGCAGCAGTTTCCCATCTGCAGATTCAATTACGCCGGCTTTGATCGTCACGCCGTAAAGCTCAAGGCCCTTGATGAAGTCAGCGTTGAATTGTCCATCTATCGTCCAGGCAGAAACATACGGTCCGTTGACGCCTGTTTTCGAAAAACCGATACCGGATTGACCGATACGCAGGACATTGACCGCCGTGGTGATATCCGGTGTATCCATGTACAGCGTATCGACTGTGTTGCCGGCGGCGTCCCGCCGTTCCACCTTGTAGCCTTTGCCGTTGGTAAGCCAGGAGGTCGCCGACGTCATGGCTTTCTGCATTGTGCTGGCGGATACTTTACCCGATATTTCCTTGCTCTGTCCGGCAACCGTCGCGGCCAGATTGGCCCTGACCTTTCCCAGCGTGACGCTCTTATACCTGCCAAGGCTCGGCTTGTAGCGGATCGCCACAGCCCTGGCGGCTGCATTCACGTTCAGCTTAGGGAAAATCACACTGACAGTATCGCCTAAGAGGACACGCTCCAGCAAGGCGGTGCCCTTATATTCCTCGGTCTGTTCCAGCTGCACAAATTCCACGGTCCAGGAGACTGTCGGCGTACCTATATCATTGTTCACGATATACGCTTCCGCCGCACTGCGCAGCTGGTCTTCGGTAGGTGCTGTCTCAAAGGAGTCAGACAGATTCAGGGGCATAATATTTTCTTCCTCGAAGGTGCCCGCACCATTGATATATTTTTCGGGGAGCGTCACCAAATTGCCTTCCGCATCTGCCCAATAGGGATAGACGCCAGTGAAGCAGTTTGCGATATTTTCATCTTGCTGCAAATCTGTCAGGTTTTTCCCGTATCGGATAGATACGCCCCTATCCTCACCTCGTCGGTTCCAGAGCTTTACGGACCACTTGTCAAATTCATATTCGCCGCCATAGGTGTCCAAAATAGACCCCTGCGAGCCGCCCAATAAAGTCCAGATGTCTGTCGGCACAGCAACGGTCATAGTTCCGGCGGTGGTCTTGTCCGTCCAGAACTCAAAGGGACAATCGTTCACTGCGTTGCTTTTCAGGGCCAGTAGAGCCGCAGGCGCGCTGGATGCCGTGAACGGGGAGACGACGATTTTCTTGTTTTTGTAGGCAGCGTGTCGGGCGTAAACGGTCACGACCCCGTTAAAAGGTTTCGTGATGCGGTAGATTCGGAAGGGCTGCGGATCTGCCACCGGGTTCGGTTTGGCTGTTATGTATGTATCTGTGGCCAACTCAGAAAAATGCAGGCCGTCAACAGGATACTTCATCGTAAGCTCAAACTGACCGTTCAGCTCCTCATACACTTCGTCATCAATAACATCGGAGAGGATCCCCAGACCGTTTCCGCTGAATGCTGTTTCGTTTTTGGGATATAAAATCAAACTCATAACGTCCACCACCTCGGTGTGATCTCCACCCGCTCTATGCCACCGGTCCAGCTGACAGGGTTGTCGCCCCGTTCCAGAGCCGGGAACACAGATGCGGAGATGGAGTTATTTTTATTTACGGCCGCGTCCCCTTCCAGCTGCTTGTATGCGTCCTGGAGGTCACAATCCAAATACAAAAAGTCTTCCAGCGCGTTGATTTCGACTGTGACGCTTCCTACGATCAGCGTTCCTTCCCCGGATCCATAGATCTTGATAAGCGGGAGGGCGGGAAAGCCGGTAACGTTGACCAGCACAGCCGGGGAATTCAGAGAGAGCGCGAATTCCCCGGATTTCAGGTATCTTTGGGGCTTGCAGTCAAGGGAAAGCCCGAATGTCCCGGCCTGTTCCACGATGCTTTCCACCGAAACAGAAGACGAAATGCGGGCCATTCGGAAATGATTTGGGTCATAGGTGGTCGTGAGACGCTGGTATGCCGCAGACGGCCCCAGAACGGACACCGCATGGATCGCCGCTTCACGCAGGGTTTCCCTGTCATTGGGAATAATGGCGCATTCATACGGGATCGTGATATTCTTGTACCGGCCATTGTCCCGGACCAGATCGCCGGAACGCCCGGGCACGCTGACCACTTCCACATCCCGCTCCGCGAAAACCTCCGGCGGCGGGGCTGTAAGGATAATGCCGTAATCCTCAGAACAGAAATCCCCAAGACAAAAATAATTGATGCCACTCATGCGAGACCCGCCTCCCATTTCTCAACTTCGAATTGGAGTTTCTGAGCGACCTGCTGCGTGAACTCGTCCACGTCCTGGCCGCTGGTGTTCTCGAAATGCTCGATGTTGACCTGGACCACCAGACCAGAGCTGCCGCGGAACTTCGTCATGATGGCTTCCAGCTCGCTGTAGAATTCCGTCAATGGCAGGACAGCTTCCTTTCCGGCTTCACCGCCGGCCAGAAGTTTGCCGCCCATGGCGCCGAAGATCTGCGCCCCGTTCAGGATACCGCCTTCTCTGTACCACTCTACACCGATTTTGGGAACGGAGAGCGGGTTCAGGGAGAATTCACCCGAAATGGAGAAGTGGGGCATTTCGAGTTTGGGAAGAGACCAAGAAAAATCAAAGAATCCTTTGATTTTCTCAATCTGCTCTTTTACCCAGCCAGCGGCCTCGGAAAGCTTGTTCTTAAAGCTGTCCGCAATCCCACTCAGCTTGCCACCTGTCAGTTTATCAACGAAGATAAGTCCATCGGTGAAATATCCTTTTACCGCTTCATTCGCCGCAGCGGCAATTCCACGGATGCCGCCGCCGTTCTCTTCGTAAGCGGATTGAATACTGGTCAGTCTCTCCCGCACGGTGTCTCTGGCGGCTGTCATGGTCACGTCCGCAGCGTTTTTTATATCTGTGGTTACAGATTCCCACAACTCGCCCAAACCTGTCAGAAGCGCCTTGATACCTTCGACACTGTTGGCCCAGACCTCTTTCGCGCCGGTGATTGCATTGTTGACGCCATCACGGAACCACTCACACTTGTTATAGGCTGTCACCAATATCGCAACCAGAGCAACAATGCCCGCGATTATCAGCACAACAGGATTTGTTGCAAGCGCAGACAGGGCAGTTCCGATTTTTCCGAACAGAGGTGCCATTTTGCCGCCCACTTCGATCAGCTTGCCAACGCCGGATATCAGGGAGCCGCCTACGCTTATGGTTTTACCCACTATGGACAAAAGCGGGGCTACAGCCGCCACGACGGCGGCTATGGTGATGATGGTCTTTTTCTGCTCTTCGGGCAGGTCTGCAAAGTTTTTCACCAGTTGGGCAATATACTGCGCCGCCTCCGCCACATACGGAGTAAGCAGCACACCAAAGTTTGCGCCGGCTTCCTTGATAGCTTCCTGCGCCATCCGCATACTGTTGGCCGCACCGTCGCTGGTTCTGGAAAAATCGCCCTGAGCATTGGCGGTCTGCTCCATGACATAGGCATACCGCAGCTGCACCATTTCCGCCTGGGACAAGGAATCCAGCGTGCCGCTGGTTTCTTCGTCCAGCTTGCTCTGGGCTTCCGTAAGCTTTATGGAAGCTTCTCTTGCTTCCAGGGAACTGCTGCCATATTTCTTTACCGCTTTGTTGTATGCCACCTGCGCTTTTTCAACTGCCAACTGCTGCTTTTCCAGTTCCTGGGCGCTTTTCGAAGTGTCGATGAATCCGTTTGCAAGGGCGTAAGACAGCAGTGTGTCCTGATTCATGACAATGCCCAGATTCTTCAGGCTCTCCGTTTCGCCGGTAAAAATGCCCTTCAGGGCGTTCTGGGCGGTTTCCAGGTCGATATTTTTAAAACTGGCAAGATCGCCAGCCAGACCCACCAGGCTGGTGGACATATCCGCAGCAGCCTGGTCGGGCAGGCCCATGGAGGTTGCCATGTCGCCATACAGCGCGGCCATATCCAAAGCCGTAGCTTCTGCAATGCCGTAGGCTTCCAGGGTGCTGTCCGCAAAGGCGTGAACCTGCTCGGCGGATTCCTTAAAGGCCACATCGACCTTGTTCTGGCTCTCCTCCATATCGCTGCCCATCGTCGCCGCAGCGGTGCCAATGCCCACAACAGCAGCAGTAACAGGCATGAGCGAGTTACCAACGCCGCTGATTTTCTCACCGGCAGACTTAACCTTGTCTCCGTATTCGGAGACCTTTTGGGCCGCTTCCTCCATGACCTGCTTTGCCACAGAACCGAATTCCTTTTGCTGTTTCTGGAGGTTTTTCAGCTTTTCTTCTGTATAGCCCAGCTCCTTCTGGAAATCCAAATATGCGCTTTGCCCGATCTCGCCATTTTTGTATTGCTGACTGATCTGGTCCTGAACACTCTTGAGGGTTTCCAATTTTTCTTTTGTTGCTTCTACAGAATTCGCAAGGATCTTTTGCTTTTCTGCCAGCAGCTCCGTGTTGGCGGGATCCATCTGCAAAGCCTTATTTACAGCCTTAAGGTTGCTGTTCAAACCTGATGCCTGTTTGTCAACTTCTTTCAAAGCAGCTCCCAATCCGGTCGTCTTACCGTTTATCTCAACAGTAATACCCTTAATGGTTTTTGCCGACATCCCGCGTCACCTCCTGTTCTTGAATTTCTGCTGCAGTTTCTTATCGTCGGGCTTGGTCTGTATAATACGCCATGCGTTTTTCAGCCACTCGCGGCCTTTCTTGGTCTGGCTGCGGTTGAAAATTACCGCATCCCGAAGCAAAGCCCAATATGAAAACACATCCAACTCGTAAACCTGAAGAAAAGAGATGTTGGCGTATTCCGCCACTGTCTTTTCCTCAAGCGTGCCGATATCGAAGGGAACCCCCTCACTATCCCGTGAGGGATAGTAGGGGGTTTTCAGTTTGGGTCTGCTTCCTTGGTCTTGTTCAGCCATCCCAGGAAAGCGGCGATGAAGGCAGACAGCTGGTCGCTGTCCATCCAATCCATGACCATATCCGCAGTGATTTTCCGGCCTTCCCGGTTTTTGGAAATGATCCTTGCGATGGTCTGCGCCATATCCTCAGGAGTGGGATCTGCCGACTTACTGATGTTGCTCAGCTTATTCAGCGTCTTCAGCTTGGGCGGTTCAATGTGAAGCACCCGCCTGTTGTCAGGTGCTTCAAACTCGAAATACCGGGGTTTCACACTGGAAATCTGAAACACGGTTATTCCTCCTCACCCTCGGCGTCAGTCTGAGCAACGGTCTGAGTGCTGGACGCCAGCAGTTCATCGTCATAGATCACCAGAGTACCCTCGGAATCTAGGCTCTCCGCGGTCACCTCCGCGTCCACGGTGGTGGGGTTCTCGGCGTCAAATTTCAGAGAGACGGTGCCGGTGTTCTTGCCGGTGACCGTAATGCGAAGCTTCCGGCCGTCGTCTCGGGTGTGGACGAAGCGGTACAGCCACTTGGTCTTGCTCTGCTTGCTCAGGCCGCCCAGCTTAATAATCCGGTGGCCCGTCTTGGTCGTGGTATCCACCCGTGCGGTGGGGATCAGCGCCTGGAACCACTTTTCAATCCAGGTAATAAGGCCGGTCTTGAATTTGACGTCTTCCTTGGTCAGGATCGTCTTTTTCACACGTCCCTTATCATCCTCGACGGTAACGCTGGAAATGGAATATTCCAGCGATGCACCGCCCTTGATATTTCCGGCGCGGTTATCCTCCTTTTCGATTTCGGAATCCTCCGGAATCTCGTTGGTAAATTCACACAGGTACAGGTCGCCACTGCCCAGGATGATATCATCGGAATTGTCGATGGTGTTGGTGGTACTCATTTTTTTGCTCCTCTCGTTGTAAAAGTAAAATCAACAGAATACGGCTTGCCGTCTGGGAAACGCCCGATATCTACGGTGCCCAGCCCGGAAAGCGCCTTTCTGATTTTGCATTCAAGTGCAAAATCCTTGTTTTTGGTAAACAGGGTAACAGTCCAAACAGTCGTAGTAAAACACACACGGCCCGCATCGTCCCATGTGTCTTTTTCTTCGCTGCGGACTACCATATAAGGGAGCGGGACGGTCACACCATTGATCGGCACTGCCGTTTCGTTCCCCCTCCGGATGCCTGTATTGTCCAGGCGTTCCAGAATTTTCTCACGACTTATCATTCGGCTTTACACGCCTCCTCGCATCTGCGCTCAAATTCTTCTGTCCACCTTTTTTCTGCTGGGGAAATGTGTGGCTTTGGTGTGGTTAATCCCTGGCCGCCTCGCTTTTTGTGGGGTTTTTCAAGGAGATGGGTAAGTTGGTAATTGGTTTCGTTATAAACTAGCGCTGTCTTATTGCCGCGGCTGATGGTTGTAATTTTGTTGCGCCAGCCTTTAGAATATATTTTTGTTCGTTGGGGGCTGGTGGTGGATATTTCTTTCCGCATACCCTTGCTGCAGTATTCTACAGCTTCGTCCACTTTGTCCATAACGTTGCCAGTATAGTCTTTCAAAACTGCGGTAATCTCAGCAGTAAGGTCAAATTCTGCCACCGGCCCCCACCTCGCTTTCGTCAAAGTTAAGCAGGATTGTGGGGTTTTCCAAGGTCAGGTCGGTACACTCTGGGATAGTATCAAGGATTTTTTGGGCCTGTAATACGGTGTACTGCTGGCCCTCAATGACTACGAAGACGCCGACTTTGATAAAGTCCATCCGGGGTATGCGAATCAACTTTTGAATGGTGTGCCCATTCTGCTCCGCTTCGTAATTGCGCTTGATGCCTACAGTGCGTTCCTGGAAGCGCACGCCCGCCAGCAATAAGACGGGCTTTTCTTCCTTGTCCAGCTGCCAAAGGCTGCACGCGCCATCATTAAAGGTTTCAAACTGTACTTTCTTCTTTTCCACAGCCGAAGCCCTCCACTAAGCGCAGGTTGACAATTTCCCCGTTGTAATCCTCTTCAAATTCACCGCGGCGGTGGTTTACCAGATACCAAACGCAGGTCATAAACAGGCCGATATACTCCGGGCTGGTTAGGTCAAGCTCTGGGCTGCCCGCCCTGGCCCGGAGCAGGGCTTCCGCTTCCTCTATGGCAGCCTTTACGTTGGCTTCGGTTTTCTCGTCCAGTTCCCAGGTGTAGCCCATGCGGTTAAGCGCACGGTTGTACACCTGGTACGGCGTCAATACTGCCATAGTTTAGCCCCCCTTTACTCGGTCTGTTCCTTAGTGGCAACAGTGCCCGCAACCTCCACGATAGTGGACACGATAGCTTCCAGCTCGGAAACATCCAGCAGCAGGAAGGCGTACTGGTCCATGGGGCGGCCATTGCCGTGCAGCTTTGCCTTGTAGGCGCGCTGATCCTCCAGGAACTTCACGGAATCGTCGGCCACGATAGTGCCCTGCTTACCGGCGGGGCCGATGCCGATAAAGTAATAGGGGGCAATACCGATAACCGCTTCACCCTTTGCCAGAGCGGCAGACTGGAAGATTTTGGCGGGAATGGGCAGAACATTGGTCATGTACTGGCCGCCAACCAGCAGGGTGGTGGCAGCAAAAACCTTTTCCCAGTAGTCGAAGGGGTTAAAAATGATGATGATGTCGCTGGGATCCACGGCGCGGGCGGTTGCGCCGGTGGTGTCGTTGGGGTCGCGGGCCAGCTTTGCCAGCAGGCCGCCCATGGTCTTGGCGTCCAGACGCTTGACTGGGACGGGGGTCTGCTTGGGGTATACGCCATCCTGGACGGAAGCGGAAGGGGAAATGTCGCGGACCATGCCGATGGGCTCATCCTTGCCGGTGCCTGCCACACAGCCGCTTTCCAGAGCAAAGGCAATAGCTTCGGACAGGGTTTCCCGTGCGTAGGTGTCCATCCATTCGGGACCCAGTTCCACCAGGTCCATGGAAATAGCCATGAAGGCGGACAGCTTGCACATGGTCAGGGCGATTTCCTGGACGCCGCCCTCAATTTCTTTCTGTACCGCGCCGGTGATCTTGCCCCAGGCTGCCAGCTGGGCAGGCTTGGCATTGACCAGAATACGGGTCAGATATGCGGTATTGACAAAGTTCAGCTTGTCCAGCAGGGGGTGATTTTTGCGGATGCTGCCGATGATCCGGTCGACAACAGTCTGGGGCATTGCCACTTCGTAATTTGCGACAGCGGCGCGGGGGTCGGCGGACTTCAATGCCTTAGCCAGACCGTTGTAGTATTCGCGTTCTTCGGTGGTCAGAACGTTGGCGCCACGGGCGGCCAGAATGGTGGCGTCCTGGTTGCGGGCGTCGATCTCTTCGGCGGCGCGCTGCAGGACAGCTTCGTTCATGCCGTCAAAAAATGCGGTCATGGCCTGGGCAATCTCTTCGGGATTGCCGGACTTGAAAGCAGCGGACAGGGTGGTTTCGTGCTGCTTCTTAACCTGGGCAAACAGGTCGTTGCTCTTGATTTTCATGGTTACATTCCTCCATTCATTTCATTACTGCCGCAAGAATATCGTTCAAGCAGCTAGTTTCTTTGGGTTTGGGGTCTGCCGGGGGATCGGCAGGCGCAGGGGTGGGAACGGGCGGTTCCGGTGTCGCCATAACCGCCGAAATAGCCGCAGCCATGGCAGCGGGAAGGGTGGGAAGTTCCCGGCGCTGGAAGGCAGCGTGGGCCTGCTGGTACTGCTTTGCAGCGGTTTCTAGGTCGGCATCCTGTTCCGCGTATTCGTCCGCAAGGCCGTACTGGATGCACTCTTCGGCGCTCAGCCAGGTTTCGCCGTCGGTCAGTTCTTCCAGCTTTTCCTGGGTCAGCTTGCCGCCCGCCTTGACAATGTAGCTTTGCAGCATAGCCGCGTTGATAATATCCAGATCGTCGGCAGACTTCCGCAGGTCTTTGGAATTGCCATACACGGCCCAGGCTGCATTATGTACCATCATGGTGGTATTGCGGGGCATTACCACTTTGCTGGCCGCCATAGCGATGATGGACGCAGCGGAAGCAGCAAAACCGTCAATGTAGGCCACCACGGTGGCAGGGCACCGGCGCAGGGCGCTATAAATGCCCAGCGCTTCCTTGACGCTGCCGCCCATGCTGTTGATATACAGGTTTACGGTGTCGCCTTCCTTTACGTCTTTCAGATTTTCCACGAAATACCGCTGGCTGGTGTTGCTCTCCACCCGCTCCCAGGTATATGTATCGTAGTTGAACCGGCGGCCATCCGGCTGAATGTCGTCCGTGATATAGAACTCAAAGACGCGCCCGGTCGCCATGGCTTTGACCTCATGGCGTACTTTCATAGGAATCAAACTCATGTGTTTTCACCTCCTTTCAACGGGGCATTGACCGCTTCCATGTTTTTGGTGCGGTGGTAGGTGTTGGCCCATTCTGCCAGAATCGGGTCAAGGCCAACCAGCCCACGGCTTTCATTGGTGTTGACCATGGCGTCCTGTATCAGCTTGTCCAACTTAACCGCAACGTCGAAAATATCAACGACGCGGATGTGGGTCATGTCAATACGGGTATGCCAACCGTCCAGAATATGCCGCCCGTACTGTTTGCGGTTCACTTCGGTTTCCACCGTCAAAACCACAGGTTTTACGCCAAATGTCAAAAGGTTTTGGACAGCTTCGTCCTGGTTGGTAACATCACCGCGCAGAAGGCACGGGGGGCAATGGTAGACATTGCAAGCCCGGTCCTGGGCCTGCCGCATAAGGCTTTCCATGTCGCCCACTTCTCCGTTGATTTTCTGGGAAGCTGGGCCGTCATGGGGGACGTACTCATAGCCATCAAACAGAGGGATAACGGCGTTTTTGTTTTCAAAAAACGCCTTGAATCGGGTCTGCATGATCCTGGCCACGTCGTCTTCGTAGTTCTTGTTTTTGGTGGCATTACCGGAAATTTTCAGCACGCCGCTGCGGCCACCGCTATGCTTGTACTTGTCCAGGGCTTCGGCCATTGCGTCAGCATATAACCCGTTGATCCGGTGCAGCAGTCCGGCGGCGTCCTGGTTTGCAAGTCGGAAGTAAAATACTTCCTCTTCCTGCCGGTCGCCGTGGAGCGTTAGGCCGTTGCAGGTGATCCCGGTATATCGGTTAGGCCGGAAGGCGTATACATCACGCCCGAAGCTGTCAGCCAGGTACACGCTGCCGTCTACCCTCTGGATAACCAGCGCTTCGTTAAACCGCAGCAGCCGGGCAAAAAGCAACCGCCGGAAGAAAAAGGCGTTTTCGTTCTGGTTCGGCTCTACATTCCACCTGTACCAGTCTTCCGCCTGGGTGTATACACCGGCCTGGTAAGTTCTCCATTCGCACATTGCAGCGGTAGACGCCACAAGGTCGATAACGGAAAACAGGGCGATTTCCTCAACGTTCAGCCTGGAAGCAGCGGACCCGGTAAGGCCGGATTTTACTACGATATTCCCGTCTTTGTCCCGCTCTCCGAAGTCCAGCAGGTCGGCCAGAAAGTCCGTAAATCTCATGTTGTTCTCACCTCCTTTCCAGGCAATAAAGGCAGCCGGTGGGCCGCTCAGAAGATAAACACGCCCGGAAGCTGGGAAACGTCGGGTAATACCTCGAAAATGTCTTCGTGTTTATTGGCGACGATGAAAGCCGCCACAAGGGCCATAAAACCGTCCGTTTTCCGGGTTTTCGGCTCTATCTTCTCAAAGGTTATATTTCCGTTGCCGTCAATCTTCCGGCAGGCGTTATTCGTATACCATCGCATTGTCATGGAATCGCCCCAACGGATTTTATGGGAAATGAAAGCACTGGTAAGGATCGGCGCAACCTCGGAAACTTCCGGTTTATATGTCAATTTGATATTGCCGCGCTTCGGGTCTGGGTCCCACCCGCTTTCCTTCAAGGTCTTACGCATGAGCGCAACACGGAAATGGTCGATTGCGCCGAAGCGTATATCGTTCTGTAGGGCCTGCTCTTCGATCCAGGCCACCGGGTACTCCGGCGGTATTTGCGGTTCGTCCACCAGGGTGGCTTCCTGCCGGGCCACGGCTTCCATGTAGGGAAACTGAATCCGGGGCAGGGTTGGGCTTTGGGTACAAATCCAGCTATGGACTTTCCAGCACCAGACGTCACCCACTTTCCAGAGGATGCCCGCCGCCACAAAGTCGCGCGTGTCGGCGTAGTCGATGCCGAAAACAGCGGTATGTACTTCGTCTGGCTCTCCGGGCGGGTATGGCTGATTTGCGGCCATAATGTTGTCCCAGCTGGTGACTTCCGTTTCGGTGTTGCCCTGGGGGCGGTTCATTCTTTTGGTTGCGAACGCGGAATGGCTGGCCGGGTCCTGTTTGTATTCCTCATACTCCAGCAGAATTTCTTCCCGAAGTTCCTGCCGGGTTGGATCGTTCAAAGACGGGTTTGCTTTGGCCCAGGTTTCCGGCTGGTGGATTTCTTCGTCACTGTCCAGGCGGCAGAAAAAATATAACCAACCGTTGTCCGGCTCTGTGCCTTCCAGCACTTTAAGGCCCTTTGTCATGTATCGATCAAGTGGGCCGTCCCGGACGTTGCCCTGGGTGGAAATGTAAGTACGCCGGGGCATGGGCCGCTTGCCCAAACCGGTAACAGCAACATCCAGCAAGGCGCTGTTTATATAGGCGTGTAATTCGTCAAAATCGACTTTACCGGGGCGTCCGCCGTCTTTGGAGTTGGGGGCGCGGGTGTAGTACTTTATCCGGCTTTTGGTTTTCCGGTTCTTTATTTCCTCTTTGTTCCAGGTGAAATATTTCTCAAAGTACCGTTTGTTACTTTCCAGAATGTCGTAAATATCGTCGAAGGTGGCGCGGGCCTGGTCCTCCGAATTGGCGAACATATCAATGTTGTATTTCTCAATGCCATTGATGGGGGTAATTAAGCAAAAATCCTCAAAGGCCAAATAGCCGTTTTTACCGGCTCCACGGCCCACAACAATCATAAGAATGGGCCAGCGCAGACGCCCAGGTGCTTTATATACGCAGTTATGCAGGGCAAAACAGAAGGTTTCCCACTCCAATAGCTTGTACGGAAAATACTTCTGCTGATCCATGTACCGGGCCAGCTGCTCTTCGTCCACATAAATGCTTTCCTGTTGAAAAGTCCGCTCCACCAGGTCCACAAGCAGAATCTGTTCCCGGCACACCGGCACGGTGCCGGACCTCACCAGGTCTATATAGTCCTGGATATAATTGGTCACAGGTCGCCGCCGCTTTCATCCGGGGGCGGTACGGTGTCCGTCCTCAGATCCAGTTCGCGCAGGATCGAAAGTTTTTGCTTGTTATACAGGGCCGCCGCCTTAATTGCCGGGTTTTCCTTGTCGTACTCATTGCCGGACGCGCTGCGGGCGGTGATCGTCAAGCCATTTTTTCGGACGTCGGCCTGGGCCTTCTTTTCCTGCTTGTAGTAAAAAATATAATCGTCGATAAGGGCCAGGAAGTGTTCAACATTCGCGCCCCGGTCTTCCAACTGCCGTATCAGGCTTCTTTTCACGTCTTCGGCGGTCACATTCTCAGCCCCTTTCTGTTGGTATTTTGGCGGTTTCCATTACGCACGCGCACACGCGCGCGAACATCTAAAGCGGTGTCGAATTTTCCCCAACTTTTCCCTCGCGCGCACGATAGCCCGGTTTTGTCCACCCTGGGCCTCGGTTTCCAAATCCGGGGGGATTTCGGTTTCGGGGACCGGGGGGTGTCCTGGCTACCAGCGTTCTTCTGTTACGGGTATTTTTCTTTTATGGTGTTCATCCCAGTGGCACCCAGGGCAAACTATGATTGTGTTAGGCTCCCCGTGTTCGTCGTACTCAGACAGGGCCAGGTCTGGCCGCTTCCTTACCTCGTTGATGTGGTGGACGATAGCGACGGGCCGTCGATCGTTGCTGCTGCTCTTCTTCTCCCACGGCTTGCGTAACGGTGTCACGACTGCCGGTGTCTTCCGTTCACACAGCTGGCACCGGCACGGCCTGGACTTCAATATCCGCAGGCGGAAACGCTTCCAATGGGTAGATAGATAGAATTGTTCTAGCTGATCCTTTGCAATCAACTGCAAAATCCAACTTGCGGGCCAGCTGTCCGGGTTGTAGGGCAAGGCCACGGCGGCACCTCCGGCAGAAAATAAGAAAGCCGCAGGCTTTGGCCTACGGCTTTCTTGGTAATATATCCGCCCCGGTTGTGTCCCGTGGCTTTACTTGATAACAAAATATCACAGGTCGGCGTACACTTTCAAGATTGTAAAAATCTTTTTTGGAAACTTTTGGACACTTTTTGTCACCGCTTTTTCTGCTGATCCGGGAGGTGGATGTGCAGCAAGGCGGTGCCGTGGTTGTTGGTTGCCCAGGTTCGGGACTTGCCTTCTGCTTCTGCCGCGTCCTCCCAGCTCATGCCGTCGATATAGTGGCGCATGAGTAAGACCCGCTGTTCCCCAGCCGGTGCCTGCTGAATAAGCGCAAGCACACGGCGTTTTGCTTCCCTGGCATACTGCCGGGCGTCCAGTTCGTTTTCCCTGGCTGTTTCCAGTTCCAGGACGGTGGACGTTGTGGGGTTGCCCACTTTCCCGGTGATCGTAGCCAGGGCCGTGGCAACGTCCGGACAGCGGTAGCCGTTGGATTTCTCCATGCTCTCCACCTTGCTGGCCCAGTAATCCACTTCTTTCAGTGCATCCAGGTATTCATTTAACGCCGCCTTTTTCTTTTCGTTCTGTTCTTTCTGGCTGTTATTCTTCATGTCGCCGCCCCCTTGCTATGATCTCAGCCCAGCGGTATGCAGGGCGTTTTCCTCTCTTTTCCCAGTGCTTTGCCATGGCTCTGGTGATCCGGTCAAACATAACGGACAGGACCGCCACCAGGGCAAGCAGCACCACGGCCAGGGCCAGAAGTGCAAGCAGGACAGCAGCAAGGCCACCCAGGAACAGGGCCAGGAAAGCGCCGGTATGCTCCCAGCCCATAAGGAAGTAAGACTGCCACATTATGCCGCGCCCCCTTCCAGATCGGCCATAACATCAGCCAGGGCGTTGCATAATGCCCCCATGAACTTCCCGGCCTGGTCTGCTTTGCCTTTCTCCCGCATAGTGTCCGCAAGCTCCCGCATGGCGTCCACCTTTTCGGTCAGCTGTTCAAACAGCAGGCAGAACCGGACGCCGTCTTCGTCGCTGGCTGCTTCCATCTGTTTGGCCATGGTTTCGGCCCGCTCCCTGGCTTCCGCTTCGGCCCGCTGGGCCTGTTCCAGCGCGGCCCGGTCTTTGGCTTCCTGCTGGGCAGCGGCTTCCTGGGCGGCTTCCTTTCTGGCCTGGGCCACCTGCTTTTCGGTTTCTGCCTGGGCCTTCTGTTTGGCGTCGGCCTTTGCCTTGCGGACTTCTGCGGCGGCGGCCTTCTCAGCCTTCAGCACCGCTTCATTGATCGCGGCGGCATTGGCAGCTTTCAGCTTTTCCCGCTCTTCTGCGAACTCCGCCTCCAGCTTCCGCCGGGTTTCCTCTTCGGCCTGCTGCCGGATGGCGTCAACGTCCAGGGGTTCCGCTTCCACTTCGGCCACGGTTTCCACCTGTTCTTCCTGTTGGAAGAGGTTAAGCTGCTGGGCCATGCTGTCCCGCTCTTCAACCAGCTTTTTCAGTTCCGCCACGGTGATATTTGCCAGGGCGTCGCCGGTCAAGTCCTCCCGGTCCTCCGGGTTGAGCTTAGAAAGCAAGGCCAGCTTTGTGACGCCTGCCGCCGCGTTCTCTTCAATCAGACGGGCCGGAAGGCTTTCGACAACGGTAATGTAGTTGTACGCCTGCCGCTGCTTGATACCTACCGCCGCTTCGGTGTATTCCCCAAACGTAGCAAAACCCAGGGCTTTATAATGGCCGCCGTCCCTCATGCGCTTCAATTTCCGGCCCAGATCGGCCAGGGCGTTGGCCGCCACCTGGGCGGCGTTTACGATCTCAGCATGAAGCAAAATAGCCTGCTGCTGTTCGGGTGTGGTGTTGGGCAAAATAGAAATCTGTTCCATTTTCTGTTCCTCCTAAGAAATGAAATATTAATCCGTTGCCTTTTTTGCTGCTTTGGTTTTCTGTTGAATCCACGGGGCCACAATGACGGCCAGCCATTGTTCCTCGAAGTCCCGGACCTCCTGGGTCCTGTCCCGGTTCCTTTTTCCACGGTTTTGCAGCACCACGCCGGTTTTTGTATTTAACTGCAAAGTGTAGAACGGAAGATCCGGCGTGTCGGTGTGACGAATAAAGAAAATACTGTTTCCTCTGCAATGGGATTCACCGTAACCGCCCACGCAATGCCCCAGGATTTTGCCTTCTGCAATCAGCTGCCCCTCGTTCTGCGCCGGTGTGATAAACAAGCCGCCGTGTTCCCATTGCAGCGGTGCCAGTCTTTCGGCCTGTTTTGCAAAGGCTTTCCGCAGCTTTTCATCCTGGGCATACTTGATAGCCTGTACCGCGCGGGCGTGGGCCGTCCGGACGTTTGACGGGAATACCACAACCCGGCTTTCGGTGTCCAGCCCCGCCTTTTCCATGTCTGCCCAGTAATCCACACAAAGGGAAATTGCATCTTGCAGGCGGTCCCGCTTCGGCTGATCCGTCATTGCCGCCGCTTGCTTGCAGATATAATTCCAGGTGGCAACCAGGCCCCAGCGGTGCAGGGTTTCATTTTTCTTTTGGTCAATGGCGAATCCGATACCAGCAGCGCCCAGCTTCCCGGCGTACTCTTTAGGAGCGCCCCACGCCTTGCAGATTGCAACCGCGTGTTGATGGGCGATAACTTCCCGGCTTTCCGGTTCCGACAGGGCCGCCGCGGCTTTATATTCCTGCTTGTCCATATAAAGCATTTCATGAGGCCGCGCCGTCTTCCAGTTGATCCAGTCCAGGCCCATGGGGCCTTTAATGTACTGCATGGCAGCCGCCGCAAGCGTGGGCGTATTTTGGGTTATGTTTTCGATGTTCTTGTGCCGGGTGTAGGTCCTGGCATATAACAGCAGATCGACAGCGGCGCCGGTGGCTTCCAGCTTTTCCAATTTGGCATTTTCCAGGGCGGTGCCTTCGTACACTCCGGGATCGTGTGGCAGAACTTTGGACCATCCGCCGTCTGTGACAGAGAATTTTTCCATCTTGTACCAATGCCCGGTATATTCCATTTTGCTCATGCTGGACCAGCCCATGCGTTCCATAGTGGTGTAGCGGTGCCACCGGCCTGCGGTGTCCAAAACATAGGCGTTTCGCTTCTCCGGGTATAGTGCTGGGCCGTATTCGTCAATTTCGTAAATAATCGCCCAACAGATAAAGGCGATATTTCCGCCGATGTTGATAACCTCCCAGGGGTAAGCGGTGCTTTTGATGGGGTATTTTTTCAGCCTGGTATAATATGCAGCTTCCACCTTTGCCCCGCACTCCGGGCAGGTGGTTGCATGGCCGTTTAGACATATACCGTCATGGTTTTCAAATTCCGGGTAACTCCCGTTATACCCGTATACGTTGGTCAGCCATTCGGCGCCACAGGCGGAACAGGTGCAGCGGGCCACGGGTTCCAGCTGTTCGGTTAAGGGGTTCCGTATCTTATCCTTACGATAGGTCAAAACTTCCCGCCCGCGTCCGCCGTGATCCATTAACCAGGCGGACAGCTCGGTGTCGCTCATTGCGGGCCGGTCCGGTAATAACTTCACCAGGTCCATACGTTACCCCCCCCTCACAGGTATTTAGCCAGATTGATCTTTTTAGGCTTCTGGGCCGGTTTCACCGTTGCGGTGAAGTCCGGGCCGTTTGCCAGATCGACGCCAATTACCACGCGGGCCGGGATGCCGTAAAACTCCCGGATAATGCGGTCGGCTTCCCTGGGTGGGCAACATCCGGCAGACCCTTCCCGGTGCTTGCTGGCATAGGCTGCAATTTTCTTTTCACAGTCCACGATACCCATACCGGCATTTGCAAGGTCCTGCAATACGATACCGGCAGCGGTGGGCTGATCTCTTAAAATGTCTTTCAGCTGTTCGCCTACGGTGTGGGCCATGCTAAACTTTTTGAGCTTGTCCTGCTGCTTCTCAATGGCTTCAATAGCCTTTTCCAGATCGGTCATGGTTTTTTATCCTCCAGTTTTATGTATTCTGTGAACCGCCACCCATTCGGGCGGGCGATAACGTCAATAAACAGACGGCGGCGGTAAATATAGTCCCGCTGATTCTTGCGGATAGCTTCGTGTTTAACCTCCACGGCTTCCACCGTGCCGTCCTTGTAGTAAATCAAAAAATCAGGGGTGTAGTGGGCCGCTGGCAAGGAAATGCCGCAGTATTCGGCTTTTGGTAATAGCTCGAACCGCGTGTGCCGTTCCACCCGCTCAACCTCTCCGGCCAACTCTCTGGGCCAGATAAAGGCCGTGTAGTATTCCTGTTCTAGCTTGCTGCCTTCGTCCGGCGCTCTGATCTTCGGCCCCGCTCTGGCTTTCTTCCGTTCCTGTTCCAACTGGTGCAGCTTTTCAATGGCTTGGCGTTGTGCAGCTGGCCCCAGGTCTTGCAGTCTAACAGGCATAAGGCCGCCCCCTTCGTTCTGGTATTCGGTGCATTTTCAGCATGATGGACCAGCCCCAATATTCGTTATGTTCGGCCTGGGCTTCGATAAGCTCCCAACCTGGGTATTTCTTGGCCCAGAAGTCCCGGGCATGTAATAAAGCGGGATCCTTGGCAATCTTTTCGATACCGCGCCGGGAATACTTGCTGTCGTTGGGTGGGGGCAAGATCGGGTCAATAATGCCCTTTGTGCGCTTCCATCTGTGCTTCCGCTTCGGGTATTTCATCAGATAATTAGCTAGGGCTTCCAGACTGCCCTTGTCCAGCCGCAGCCGGTCACAGTTAACCCAGCCCATGAGTTTCTTTTTCCGGTGCCAACAACTTTCGATTTCGTCACGGGAAAGGCCGCATTTCAAAATAACATGATGATGGAAGCGGACGGCCTTCTGTCCTGTTGCCGGGTCGGCGTCCTGGTGTTCCGTCACGGTTATGGCTTCCGGTGGTGGAAGGCCCTGGGCTTTGCACTTTGTCCGCAGGCGTCGCAAGAAATTGTTTATATCCCGGTCGGCCTGTTCTTCGGTCTGCGGGTGAAATTCGTCTGAATAGCTTAAACTGGTGTGTGTGTCCTGTTCCGTGAAGTTGGTAGCCAGCAGACGGCAGAACCACTTCCGGGACCGTTTGGCGTTATGGCCGTCCCACTTCTCCGGGTTCTTGCCCCGGAAAGGAATAGGCGTGCTTTTCTCTTTATCCCGTTCCCGGCTCTTCTTGTCCGTGCCTACGGTGTAAATCTCGACTTCCTGGTACTGGGCGTTCTGTTTGGTTTGTCCACAAACATACCGCCTTTCCCTTTGTACCGTCTTCATGGTGGCTACCTCCTATATTGGGACCGTTCTGTTTTTATCACCCCATACAAGCCCCTCATGCTGGCTTCCGCCAGCGCGTTGACAAAGTGCCACCGGCGCGCTATAATTAGCGTGTAGTTAATCCCCTGGCACTTTTTGGAAGTGCGGCCATTGCCGTGGCCGTGCTTCTTTTTTTGCCCTTTGCACTCAGGTGCAAAGGGCTTTTTGTCTTTCTTTCTCGATCCAGGCGGCCCCGGCTGCCTGGTGTTTTTCGTCCTGGTCAATCAGCAGGAAGGCCCGCCCGGTGCGGACGGCTGCCACTCCGGTGCTGCCGGACCCGGCGAAAAAGTCCACCACAAGCCCGCCGGGGTTCGTGTGGGTGGATATAATTCTTTCCACGACGTCAAGGGGCTTTTGGCATTGGTGCCGCTTCGGCCCCCCCTGGGGTTCCTGGCTGATCCAGATATTACAATGGTTGTTATCAAGGTTGTGGATAAACCGGGCGGCGTTGGCTGCCTGTATCTGATCGGCGTAGCTCGCCACCGTTTTGTCTTGTTCTGCTTTCAGATCGTCGAAGGTTCGGTACCCTTCCCAGCTGTCGCAATGGAAGGCCGCCACGATCTTGAGGTAGGTTTCGCGGGTGGGCAATAGCCATTGTGTACTATTGAACCGGAAGCAATGGTCGGCAGACTGGCCGACGGTTTCTATAACCTGCCGTTTGGTGGCTCCGGTGTATTCCAGCAGGCGGCGGAAGTAGTCGCGCAGGCTGCCGAAGTTCTCCGGGTCCAGGCGAGCCAGTTCAAGGCCGGTTTTGTTCCAGGACGTTCCCAGCTCCGCCTTCACAAAGAACACGCAAAACTCCCCAATATTAAACCAGCTCCGCAGGGTGTTGCCAGGGGCAGGGCAGGCCCACAGCTTTTTCCGGTGTGTTGGCTTTACCCATAGGCCCCAGGTAGCGAACCGCAGATCGGTGTTTTTCTCTAACCAGTCACACAGCCACGCGATTTTTTGGAGGTCATTGTGCCAAAATCCCATAGTGCCGTTTGGTTTGAGTATGCGCTGGGCCTGGATGAAGGCCCGCCCCATAAAGGCCAAATAGTCGGCTTTGCCGTCGAAGGTGTCCCACTCTTTGTCCTTTTCCATGTAGTAGGGCGGGTCAATCAGAACCATGTCGGCGCTTCCGCTCTCCACGGCAGGAAGCAGCTGGAAGCTGTCGCCGCAGTAATACCGGCCCGGTTCCAGGTGGCCGAAGTCGTAATAGTACCAGTACGGTGGGTTATTCTGCCGGTGATCCACGGGCCGCCACCTCCAACACTTTGCAGGCGTCTGTCCCCAGGTACCGCCAACTCTGGGGCGCGCGGTCGATACCCAGGGCAGACAGGGCCACCGGCTCCGGCAGGCGTTGAGGGTCGTTGACCATCCAGCCATAGACCCAGCCACCCGCCGCATACTCCAGAAGATAATCCATACTGACTTGTGCCCGCTGGGCCATATCCTCCATGTACTGGCCGCAGGTGCCCAGGTAGCCGGGGCAGTCGAAAAAGCCGGTTACGGCTCCGGCCCCGCCGTCTGCCTTGCTTTCATACATATAGACCCGGAAGGGGTACTTCGCCGGGTTATAGCTGCCAGGATCGAAGCGGGGAACAGTCTTCCGAAGCTCCACCGTCTTTGTCCCGGCGTAGATGTTGGCCGCGTGTTGCTTTCTGATCGGCAGCAGCACGGCCCAGTTGTTGTTCTTGTTATTCATAGGCTGTTTCATTTATCAAAAGTGATGTCGTGATCTACCGCTTTCCAAAAACCACGCTTACAATCCGGGCAAAGTAATATTTCCTTACTGCTACCGGCGCCGGTTTTGGTGTGTACAGTAATTCTCAGCCAGTTGTTTATTTGGAAATCTTCTGCCACACGGTGACATTTATTGCAGGCGTATTTCATAGCTTTACCACCAGCGCTTCCCGTTTAAGAAGTTGATAGCGTCCTGCTGGTGATCCATGGGCTTGTATGTACAATGCAGAATACGAATCCGGGATGCCTTACCTTCCAGGCAAAGGCCGCCTTGTACCCACTTCACTACCCGGCCATGATCCAGCAGCATATCCGCCGTTTCAGCCGGGACGAACATACAGCCATTGTTCCCGTCTTTCTGCCAGACCTCCATATTTTCATACATAAGCCGGGTACGATGGGCAGCAATAACCGGTGCTTTGGGGTCGATCTCCGGGTACCGGTCCACCATATTGAAAATGGTGGTTTTGGTTTCTTTCTTCTGTACGGTGAAGGCTTCACCAATACGGGGCAGACCTTTCAAGTGCTGGGCAATAAGGCCGATAACTTTCGGGGGTACGTTCTTCCATTCAATTTCTACCAGCCAGTCGCTGGAATCCAGAACCAGGACGCTTTCGTCTTCGTCGCCGTCGTCTGATCCGGCACGGCGGGCCACGGTGTAACCCTGGCCCCGGTAGTCTCCACGAATTGCCCGCAGCAGGGCGGATTCATCTATAACCATGCTGCAACCTCCGTATTTCCTTTTCGGCGTCCGCCTTTTTCAAAAAGACGGTTTTGCCCAGCTTGTCCACGTCGGCCAGCCGGAAGCGGCCCGTATTGAGCCAGTATTCAGCACGGCCCCGGCGCCACTTGTTGCCGATAACGAAAACGGTAATGTTTGCACCCTGTAACTGTTCCGCGAACCGGGCCAGCTGGGCCATGGCTTCCTCATTCATGCGGAGCAGGGTTTCAATGGTCAGGGCGGCTTCCGCCACCAGTGCGTCATTGTCGCCGGGTAAGCAATCCCGGATAAAAGGACATTTTTCACAGGCTCCGTTATAGTAATCGGGGCCGCAAAGGTGCAGGGCGGTCAAAACTTCATCGATGGAATGGCGTCTGTTACTGTTGGACATTCTTCTTTTCTCCTTTCGCGTTGATGATAATAGCCACCGTGAACAGCGCCACGGTGCCGAAGGACAGCAGGCGGGGGCCGATGGTGGGGGCAGACATAGCAACCACGGCCAGAACAACCGCCACCAGGAAGGCCAGGACCGTGCAGACGGCAGCCACCTTGTCGGCCATGGTGGGGCCGGGGTAGGTAAGGAACATTCGGTCATTTTCCATAACAATAACCCTGTTGTCCACGTCGGCCCGCCGGTTGGGGTTGTTGTTCACCATTGCCATTACTTCGGCGGTCTGCTGCTCCCAGATCGTGGGGGGTTCCTGCTTCAAATACTTAGGTTTACGGGTTTCGGTCATGGTAATCTCTCCTTTTTATGTTCTTCGGCGGCGTCAATGACTACGCGGCCCTTGATGCCTACCAGGTGGGACCAGTAGGCCCCTTCAAAGTCTTTTTTATGCTCCGGTGTCCGGTTCTTCCGGCAGCTAACCAGCCGGGTGGGGTGGCTCATATCCTGCCGGAAGCTCTGGCAGGCCATACAGTGCCCGAAGTCGAAGTCCGCCGTCTGCTGGATCGGACAAACAATGTGGTATTTCATAGGTCTACCTCTACCGTGCAGCCCTGGCAGCCTTTTTGATAATCGAAGTTTTTGCAATCCGGGGACATAGGAAGGACCCGCCGCCCCATGTCCTGCTGTTTCCGCAGAAAGGCCCGGACCTCTTCGGTTGTCTGCAAGGTCTTGCCGTCCACTTCGATGCAGCCGCGCAGGCTCCGGGCGTTCCGTATGCCGCCCTCGATGCTCAAGCACAAGTGGATAACTTTTCGTGTTGCCATGCTGTTATCGTCCACCCCCCCCGTCTGCGGTTTTTTCTGATCTCGTTAGCGGTATAACCCCAGATGTGGGCTTCCCGCTGTTTGGCTTCCCGGATTTGGGCCTGCTTTGTTTTCCATGCGACAAACTCCGGTTTCTGGCAGTGATCGGAACACGCAAGTTACCTATACAGGCAGCCGTAACACGGTTTGTTTTGAATGTCCCGTTTTTATTCCGTCACAGTTATTCCTCCGGCACTTCCAGCGTAACGACTTTGTTTACCTGAAAAACGTATTGTCTCGGAGCGCCTTTTGATCCAAATTGAGATTTGCTCCAGCGGCTCACCCAGTACCCAGCTGCTTTCAGCCGCTTTATGACTTTTCCGTAGCCGCGCACGGGCGTAATTTCGGTTGTCATAACCAGATTTACAACGTTCGGGTAGCTGGAGGATAATACGGCAGCACTGTTGTTTACCTTCAACCCGTACTTGTCCATTTCCGTCTGGAATTTTGCGATACGCTCCCGCTTTTCCTGCTGGAAAGCGTATGAATTTGTATTACCGCTCATATCTTTAACTCCTTACTGAATCCAGACTTCATCAGGCATGTTTCCAATCAGGCTATCAAATTCCTTCTTGTCATCCCATGATGCGTACCCATCGGCTACTTTCTCGTAAAGCTCTTCAATCCGTTTTACAGCAGATAGAAATCCAGTATTTTCGCCGTTCAGAATGTCAATGTAGCTTTTCAGGCCATCATATCGATTCCGAATGTTGATGTAACTCACTGCCACCCGGAAGCAGGTGCGGTAGGCATCAATCAGCTGGTCTTTTGTGTACCTCTTCAAACGCTCCCGGGCTTCACGCTGTGCCAGCTCCGTTTCGTATCCATCATTCAGACCGAAGTAGTCTCCCTCATAGGAATCATATCCCATCATACGGCCCGGCGTGATGGCACCGAAGAAGACATCGAAGCACTCAGGAATCCATTCATTGTCGAGATCCTCAATCATCTGATAGCAGTCAGCGTCCAGCGTAGAAAAAGCCATCTTGAGTTCGAAGGATTCCTCCTCGTCTCCGATCAGCTCGTCCAGCATGGTTTCATCACCCTGGGTACACCACCAACGAATATCGGAAGCCGTCTCCTGCATTTCCCACATGCTGGATGTGATGGTTTCCAAGTTCAGATCATTGGAAATCGCCTTTTTGTACCGAAGGTTCTTTGCCTTCTCCCGGCGTAGCCTTTCGGCTAATTCAGTTTTAACGCTCATTTCCGGTTCCTCCGTTCCTTTTCGATCATGGCAGCAATGCGCTGGCCCCTTTCAGTTTTTAACCATGCCGCCGTTTCCTCCGGGGTAGCCCACAGCTTTTCCCGGCAGATCGATGCCACCAGCTGGGCGGCGGCGTCTTTATGTATGCGGCCCATGTGCGGCCCCCTCTCTGAAAAATCCTTGATTGTTGGGTTTGCGTTTGATAGAATCACCTCGAAAGGGGGTGATTTTATGGACGATTTGACTATGCAGGCATTTCCCAGGAACGAAGTCGAAGCCCTCGCAATGCTCTACGTTAGTTCCCGGGATTTGTCGGACATTACGCCGGAAGCCCTGGTAAACCTGTACGATGATGCTGTTAAATCCATCCAGGCCGTCCGGGACGCCCAGCATATTGCTGAGTTTGGCGAAAATGAATGGCTCTGATTGCCCGCCACCCATACCGCACACGGTTTCCGCCCGTGTGCGGTATTACTCTTCTTCCTTAATTTCCCGGAGTACGATGTTGTTTGTTAAATCCACCATGTGCTCCGCGATTGCTTGAATTTGGGCAACGGTCAGACATTCGGGGCGCAGACTTTCCAAAATTTCCCGCGCTATTCCTCTAAGTTCCGCGCTTGTGCGTTTTCTGGCTCCCATTTCCTTGCCCTCCCTTACGCCGTTTCCGGCTCTCTCTTAAAATCGTTAATGTCCAGGGACAAAACGGTGCAGATTGCCACAAATTCATCGGCGGGAATTTTGCGGCTACCGTCCAGGGATCGCCGGAACAGTTCGGGGGGTATTCCGGCCCGCTCTGCAACAAAATTCTGCTTGATGCCATTATTGACAAGGTGTTCTTTAATGACTTCGTTCGCTCTCATGTGCTATCACCTCTTTGCTAGAATCTACGTTTTTTAGACTTCGTAAATAATATAATCTACGTTTTATAGAATGTCAAGATGTTCTATCTCTTTTTTTCCATAAAACGTAGATTTTTTCTTTACTTTTATATTTGGGTCATGTAGAATAGCAAATAGAAAGGTGGCGTTTTTATGGTTAGAACAACTTTAGCAGCCAAATTAAAGGAATTTCGGACCCGTGCAGGTCTTACCATCAACGAAGCCGGGGAGAAGGTCGGCAAGAGTGGCAAAACCGTTTCGGCGTGGGAATGTGGCCGGGGTCAGCCGGACGCCGATATGCTTCTGGCGCTTTGTGATCTTTACGGGGTCGGTAGTATCGCGGAATTTTACGGCGAACAGCAGCCCGCTTTTTCTCTGTCTGCTGACGAAATGCGTCTGCTTGCTGCCTACCGGGAATTAAACCAGCAGGGTAAAGAGTACATTTTGCAAACCCTGGACATGGCCGAAAAGGTATATAAAAAGCCTGATCGTGTTTCCGGTCTGGAAGAAAAGCTCGGATAAATAAAAAATCCCGCCACAATGGGCGGGTAGAATATTGGAGGTATACAAAATGGGTTTGTTTGGCGAAAAGATTTCCAAAGAGGAAAAGCAAGCGCAGGAAATTGCAAAGTTTGTAAACAAGTATCACCTGGACGAATTGGCCCCGGAAGATTTGGACACGGTGCGTCAGATCGCCGGGGACCTTGCCGGTAATGGGTTAATCAGTTTCGGCGTCAATCTGTCCGGCAAGGCCGAAGACGTGGCGAAGCTCACCTACCTGTCCGCCCTGGTGCGGCAAAACTGGCTTATTATCAATCAGCTATCCAGAATCGCCAAATTGTTGGAGAAGTAAAACCCAGGAAAGGGGGATCCCGCCGTGCGTGCTTTTATCTATTGCCGTTTTTCCAGCCATAAGCAGCAGGAACTAAGCATAGAGGGACAGCTGGACGTCTGTACAGAGTACGCCCAAAAGCATAACATTACCGTGGTAGGGGAATACATAGACCGGGCGCGTAGTGCCAGGACAGAGAACCGGGCCGACTTCCGGCGGCTGATCCGGGACGCAAGCACCGGCGTGGTGGATTGTGTGCTGGTTTGGCGGTATGACCGTTTCTTCCGCAACCGGGCGGAAAGTGCCCTTTACCGGAAGCAACTGGAAGCTGCCGGGGTCCATCTTATCAGCGTGACGGAATTTATACCGGACGGAAGCGCGGGCATTATCACCCAGGGCATGATCGAAACGGTGGCCGAATATTTCAGCGCGAAACTGTCCGAAGATACAATCCGGGGCATGAATAAGGCCGCCGAACATTTCCAGGTCACAGGCCCCCCGGCTCTGGGCTACCGCTCTGGCCCGGATAAACAATACCAGATAGACCCGGTGGGGGCCGAAGTGGTAAAACGTATCTTTGAATGGTACGACAGCGGCCAGTCCATGCGGCAGCTGGTTAGAATCTTAAACGACGAAGGCCACAAAACGGCCAGGGGCAAGCCCTTCACTTCCTCCACCTTTTCCACGGTTCTGCGAAACAAGAAATATATAGGCATTTACGAATACGGCGACGTGTGCCAGGCCGGGGCCGTGCCCAGGATCGTGGAAGACGAGCTGTTCTTCCGGGTGCAACGGAAAATGGAATTGAACCGCCACCGGCCTGGTGCCTACAAGGCCGAAGTGCCGTACTTACTCAGCGGGAAGCTGTTCTGCGGTTTGTGCGGTTCCCCCATGACCGGCACCGCAGGCACCAGCCGCAACCATACCCGGTATTATTATTACATCTGCAACAATCGCCGGGTAAAGGCTTGCGACAAGAAAAACGTCAAGCTGGATTTGATAGAGGAAGCGGTGCTGCAGTCCGCGCTTGATGCCCTCACGGACGAAAACATAGCCTATATTTCCGTAGAGGTAGAACGCCGGTGCGCCGAAAGCAGCGACGCCGCCGCCCTGCTTTCCAGCCTACGGGCGCAGCTGGTCGAAGTGGAAAAGCAGCTGAAGAACATAGGCGCGGCCATTGCCCAGGGCATTATAACCGAAACAACGAAGCAAATGCTAATGGATGCCGAAGCGGACCGGGCGGCGCTCCGGCAGCAGATAGACCGGGCCACGGTGCAAACTACCCTAGAGGTAAAGGCCGAAGCGGTGGCCTGCTGGCTCGACGGGTTCCGCCACGGTGACAGGAATAACCCGGATTTTCGCAAGCAGGTGTTTGGCGCGCTGGTCCATTCGGTCTATGTCTACGAAGATTATTTGAAAATTATCTTTAACATTGATAAGGCTGGGGCCGTCGTGGTGCCCTTCTCAGCGGTTCAAAACGCGGGCGGGGCTGATTTCGTCGGGGCGGTTTCCGGTTCGTATTTGGACGGCTCCGGGTCGCCAAAAAAGAAGTCATCCCATTCGGGATGACTTCTTTTTTATTACCCGGATAAGGACTCGAACATTTTAAATCCAATATGCCGGGGGCATATTGGGCGCCGGGAAGGGCCTCGGCGCATCCTTACCATTTTCTCCAAAGGAGAAAATGGGTATCGAGTCCGTTCCGGGTCACCGGAAGGCTTATTTCCAGCGGCAAGAACAACAAGCAAAAACCCGAACGTATCCGATGTTGGACACGTTCGGGTTTTCTCATTCAATATTCTCCCAGCCAGCGCTTGGAGAGGGTTTCTACAGCGGCACCTGCTTCCAGTGACTTCTTCACATCCAAAATCCGCTGGTTTTTGCTCCCGCGGAAGGCAATCTCCAGGCTCTTCTGGGCCAGTACAAACCGTCCGTCAATGAGAACGTCAATGGATCCCAGCAGTTCCTTCTGGGCCGGGGTGCCATTCAGAAGCTCCTCAAAGGTAAAGCCTGAATAGGACGCCACTTCGTAGCCCTTTTCCTTCAGAAGCCGGGCGAGTTTTGCAAAGGCTGCCGCCTGGGCGAAGGGTTCGCCGCCGGAGAAGGTCACGCCACGGCACAGGGGATTGGACTGCACGATCTCCACCACTGCCTCCACCGGCAGCTTTATGCCGCAGCCGAATTCCCAGGTCTCGGGATTGTGGCAGCCGGGACAGTGGTGGGGACAGCCCTGGGAGAAAATGGCGGTGCGGATGCCGGGGCCGTCCACAATGCTGTCGGATACGATGCCGCTCAGGTCAAGCATTGCCGTTCATGCTGTGCTTGACGCGGTCCCGCTCTTCGGCCCGCTTGGCGTCGTTCCACTTGTCCATGGTGCCCACCAGATAACCGGTGATGCGGCGGATGCGCTCAAAGCCAACACCCTGGCCCAGCTTTTCGTTCTTGCTCTTAACAGTCATATGGGTTCCTCCTTTGTATTGCGGTTCGTAGGGGGCGGCATCCCTGACGCCCCCTGGGTGGAGTATGGTGTGTGCCGGGGCCGTCAAGGATGCCGGCCCCTACGGGGTATTGAAAAGATTACAGCGGCGTTACTCAATTCCCTGGAATGCGGGCATTTCGGGGTAGAGTCTTCTCAGCTCTTCGATGCGCTCGAAGGGGATCTCCTCGCCCTCCCGGCGGCCGCAGCGGGGGCAGACATCGCCGATGATGCCCACGTAGCCGCAGACAGGGTCACGGTCAACGGGATGGTTGATGGAGCCATAGCCGATGCCTTGATCGTGCATACAGCGGACCACGGCTTCGAAAGCCTCCACATTCCGGGCGGTGTCGCCGTCCAGCTCCACGTAGCTGATGTGGCCGGCGTTGCACAGGGCGTGGTAGGGGGCTTCCAGACGGATCTTGTCGTAAACGGAAATGGGATACCAGACGGGGATGTGGAAGGAGTTGGTGTAGTATTTCCGGTCGGTGACGCCGGGGATTTTGCCGTAGCGCTTCTGGTCCATGCGGATGAAGCGGCCGGACAGGCCCTCGGCGGGGGTGGCCAGCAGGGTGAAGTTCATCTTCATTTCCTGAGATTTCTTATCGCAGTAGTCGCGCATGTAGCCGATGATCTGAAGGCCCTTGGCCTGCATGTCCTCGTTCTCGCCGTGGTGGCGGCCGTAAAGGGCGGTCAGGGCTTCTGCAAGGCCGATGAAGCCGATGGACAGGGTGCCGTGCTTCAGTACCTCCCGCAGGTCGTCCTGAAGCGTCAGCTTGTCGCTGTCCAGCCAGACGCCCTGGCCCATGAGGAAGGGGTAGTTGTAGATGTGCTTGTTGGCCTGGATCTCGAACCGGTCCAGCAGCTGCTGGGCAACCAGTTCCAGCATATGCTGCAGCTTCTCATAGAACAGCGTTTCGTCGCCCTTGCTTTCGATTGCCAGCCGGGGCAGGTTGATGGAGGTGAAGGACAGGTTGCCCCGGGAATAGGCGATCTGACGGGTGGGATCGTAGACGTTGCCCATGACCCGGGTGCGGCAGCCCATGGTGGCGACCTCCGTCTCGGGACGGCCGGGGACATAGTACTGCAGGTTGAAGGGGGAGTCCAGGAAGGTGTAGTTGGGGAACAGCCGCTTGGCGCTGACCTTGCAGCTGAGGCGGAACAGGTCGTAGTTGGGATCCTCCTCGTTGTAGTTGACGCCTTCCTTGACCTTGAAGATATGGATGGGGAAGATGCAGGTCTCGCCGTGGCCCAGACCGGCATCCAGGGCCAGCAGAATGTTGCGGATGACCATGCGGCCCTCGGGGGAGGTGTCGGTGCCGTAGTTGATGGAAGAGAAGGGAGTCTGGGCACCGGCACGGGAGTGCATGGTGTTCAGATTGTGGACAAAGCCCTCCATGGCCTGCTGGGTGTCCCGGTCGGTCTTCTTGTAGGCACGGATGGAGGCCCGGGTAATGAGCTTATTTGCCTTGGCAGCATCGATGCCGTACTGGGCCCGGAGGCCTGCGGAAACGGCTTCGAGGTAGGCGGGGCTGCTCTCCAGCTTGGCGGTCTCACCGGTGGACTTCTCGGCGGCGGCCACGATGGCGGCAACGGCAGCCTGCTCGTCGCCCAGGTCCAGATAGTCTTCCACAGCATCCTTCAGGCGGCGGGTAAAGGCCTTGCGGTAGGTCTTGGCTACGCCCTCGGCCATGCCGTAGTCGAAGTTGGGGATGGACTGGCCGCCGTGCTGGTCGTTCTGGTTGGACTGGATGGCGATGGCAGCCAGGGCAGCGTAGCTGGCGATGGAGTTGGGCTCCCGCAGATAGCCGTGGCCGGTGGAGAAACCGCCGTGGAACAGCTTCAGAATGTCGATCTGGCAGCAGGTGGTGGTCAGACTGTAGAAATCAAAGTCGTGGATGTGGATGTCGCCGTCACGATAGGCTTTGGAGTGCTCGGGACGCAGCAGATAGATCTCGTTGTAGGCCTTGGCACCGGCGGAACCGATCTGGAGCATGGAGCCCATGGCGGTGTTGCCGTCGATGTTGGCGTTGTCCCGCTTCATGTCGCTGACCCGGGCGTCGATGTTGGTGATCTCGTCGATGGTCTTCATGAGGCTGGTGTTGGCTTCTCTTGCACGGGTGCGGTTGGCCCGGTAGAGGATGTAGGCCTTGGCGGCGGCGCTGAAGCCGTGGTTCATCAGCTGGCGTTCCACGGCGTCCTGGATGGCCTCGATGTTGGGCGCCTGGCCCTGAAAGCGGCCCTCCAGCTCCCGCTGGACATCGTTGGCTACCCGGGCGGCATCGGCGGCGTTTCCTTCGCCGGAAGCTTCCAGGGCGCGCAGAATGGCGGAAGCGATCTTATTCTGATCGTATAAAACAACGCGGCCGTCGCGCTTGATGATGCTCTGGATCATAGATTTTTCTCCGTTTTTCCTTTGGTATTGAGGCAAAGGGAGCCGGATTCCGGCACAGGACACAATATGTTGTGTCATAATCTTCAAACCTCCACAATATATTGCCACAGAAGCATCTTTTTGTCAAGAGACAATCCGGTAACAGGCTTTGCCGGGTGGAGGGAAAGTCCCGTTTTTCGACGCTTCCTTAGGGGCTAAGTGGAGGATATCACGTAATGTGGGAGATAAACCGGACTTTTGGCCTTTTTTAAAAAATTTTCGGAAAATGGGGTTGGTTGACATAGAAAAATACTTATGGTAAACTGACTGAAACAAAAGGAAGGAAGAGAAAACATGACCATCGAGAAAATCGTCCGCCATGGTGTGACGGCGGCGGCCGTCACAGCCGGGGAGAAGGTCATCACCGACGCCCAGTCGGCCCTTGACCTGGTTATGACGGTCAAGTACGATGCCGGCACCAAGAATATCGTGCTGGATAAGAAGCTGGTAGCGGAGGAATTCTTCATCCTCAGCAGCGGCCTGGCAGGAGAGATCCTGCAGAAATTCGTCAACTACGGCGTCCGCATCGCCATTTACGGCGACTACAGCCGCTACACCAGCAAGCCCCTGCGGGACTTCATCTACGAGAGCAACAAGGGAAAAGACGTGTTCTTCGTGGAGACGAAAGAAGAAGCGGTGGAACTGCTGACCAGCCGGGTGTAAGGTGTCATTTCGTGTATTTACGCACACCCTCGCGTAGGGGCGACCCTTACGGTCGCCCGTGCGGTAACGTGTTACGAATGCGCCGAA
>JBGVGH010000167.1:0-6102 GCA_045121575.1 Faecousia sp. | reverse complement strand
CAGTTGCCGCCGCCGTAGCCGTTGCCGTTTTCGTCATACGGGTCATTCCAGATGCGAACCCGGATATAATTGATGCCGTTGCTGCTGAGGATTTCAAAGACATCCTTTTCCGTGCCGTCGAAATCATAATACCGCACGCCGCTGCGCTCCAACGCCGGCACGCAGGAGGCGTCCATGCCCAGAATGAAATCCGGGCTTAAATTCTCCACCTTCTGCACATACAGCGTGTCCGATTTCACCTCCGCCGGTTTTTTTGTTTCGGTTTCGGTGCCGCAGGCGCTCAGCAGCAGGGACGCTGCCAAGGCTGCGGCCATCAGCCGCCCTTTTCCGCTTTTTTTCATTTTTTCCTTCCTTCCTGTCGGTTATCATCTAACCTGTAAATTATAGCACACCTCCCCCGCCCCCGTCGATAGCCAACTTCATTTTTGTAGCTTTTCACAAATTCATCCGCGAAAAAGTGCCTCCACTCCCAGGAAGCAGAGGCACTTTGCTATTTTTCCAAAAACAGGCGTCTTTGATTTTCCCAATCACATCCGCTGGAGCACCGTTTCATAGTCCGGCACGCTGGAAATGCCGCCGGATTTGGTTGTGGAAAGTCCCGCCGCGGTGCAGGCAAAGGTCACGGCCTGCCGCAGTTCCTCCTCGCACAACTCCTGCGGGGCCTTCCCCGTCTGCAAAAGCTGCCAGACGACGCTGCCGCCGAAAATATCCCCGGCTCCTGTAGTATCGATGACTTTGATACCGCTGAGCGACGGCACATGCCCCTGGGCAATGGCATTTTTGAAGAAGCAGCCGTCGGTGCCGCAGGTGACAAACACCAGCTTCACCCCGAAATGCTCCAGAATATAGGCCGCTCCCGCTTCCGGGGTCATGTCAAAGAGGAAGGATACCTCTTCATCGCTGATTTTCACCACATCCGCCCGATGCAGCCCCCACAGAAGCTGCCGCCGGCATTCCTCCAAATCGTCCCACAAGGGCTTGCGCAGGTTGGGGTCGTAAGTAATCAGCTTCCCCCGGCTCTTGGCGTATTCCACCGCCCGGTAGGTAGCGGTTCTGGCAGGCTCGTCCGTCAGCGACAGGGTGCCGAAGTGAAATACCTTCGCCTCGTCAATCAGGCTCAAATCCAGTTCCTCAAAGGTCAGCTGGGTATCGGCACCGGGCTTGCGGGCAAAGCTGAAGGAACGGTCCCCCGCTTCGTCGATGGTGACAAAGGCCAGTGTGGTAAACTGTTTTTTGTCCACCACCAGGCCCCGGGTTTCAATGCCTGCTTTATCCAGGGTACCCAGCAGCATTTTCCCGAAGGCATCGTCTCCCACCTTGCCAAGCAGAGCGGTTTTTGCCCCGAATTTGGTCAGCGCCGCCAGAAAATTGGCAGGTGCGCCGCCGGGGTGGGCTGCCATGGTGGGATAGCCATCTCCATCGGCGGAAACCATGGCAAAATCAATCAGCAGTTCGCCCAACGCAACAACATCCATCATTTCAGTCCTCTGCTTTCGGATACTCATTGCACAGCAGGCGGTACGGCGGCTCGTCCTCCTCAATGGTGGGGAAACGGCCCACAGGAGGATTGAAGCGGTTATCCGTATTGTCGTCGTTGCACTGGCTCACTTCGCCCAGCAGCACGGGGCCCGTACCCTCCTCCACGGAGAAGTCGTGGTACAGGTACTGCTGCACATGGATGCTCTCGCCGGGGGTCAGACGAATCAGAGAACCGGCGGGCACCGTATAGGTTCGGCCGTCGGTGTGCACCGTCACATCGGACTCGTAATCGATTTCCTCATTGGGCAGGCTGTTGTACACCCGAATCAGCACATTTCCGCCGCCCCGGTTGATGATGTCCTCGGTTTTGAACCAATGGAAGTGGTTGGGAGCGTACTGCCCTTCCTTCAGATACAGCAGTTTTTCGGCATAGACCTTGGGGTATTTGTCCGCCATAGCCCGGTTGCCGTTGCGGATGGTAATCAGAGAGAAGCCCACCTTGTCGAAATCCCCCAGGCCGTAATCGGTGATGTCCCAGCCCAGCATGCAGTCCCGGACTTCATCATATTCATGGCCCTTGGTTTTCCACTCCTCCGGGGTAAAATGGCAAAACGGCGGCAGGTAGCAGTGCTCCCGCGCGCACATGGCTTCCAGCTCTTTTAAGGCCTTGTTGATTTCACTGCGCTTCATAAAAATGCTCCTTTTCTCCGGTTTTTGGCACAATGGCCGGTTGTGATATTGGATTGCTTTTATTTCGCCGCCAAAGCAGAAGCTGCGGCATTTTTCTACTTTTCACTATAACAAAAGGGCCTGCAAAACGCAAGCCCTTTTTTGAGGAAAAGAAAAAAGCCACCCCGATTGGGGTGACTTTTCTTTGGAGCTGCTATCCAGATTTGAACTGGAGACCTCATCCTTACCAAGGATGCGCTCTACCGACTGAGCTATAGCAGCATTTTTAGGTCCGCCGCTTGACGACTTCGATATTATATCCCAAGGAGTGTAAAATGTCAAGCATTTTTTCAAAAAATTTTTCTCTTTCTGATTTTCCCCGTTTCACCCCACAAAAGCCCCATCTTTTCCAGGAAAAGCGGATATTTCTTGCTTTTTCCAATGTTTATGCTATAATGTGTTCCAGACTGAACTCAGAAAGGAAACATCCTTTATGCAGCATGGAGAATCCCTGTACCGGCAGTATATTGCCATTTTGGAAGAAGAGCTGCGGCCCGCCATGGGCTGCACCGAACCCATTGCCCTGGCCTACGCCGGCGCCAAGGCCCGGCAGGTGCTGGGCGTGCTGCCGGAGCGGATTGATGTGCTGGTCAGCGGCAACATTATTAAAAATGTGAAAAGCGTGGTGGTGCCCAATACCGGTGGCCTGCGGGGCATTGCCGCCGCGGTGTGCGCCGGTGTGGTTGCCGGCGACCCGGAACGCCAGCTGGAGGTCATCGCCGCCGTTTCTCCGGAAAAGCAGCGGCAGTTACAGGAATTTCTCGCCCAAACGGCGGTAAACATCTCCCCCGCCCCCTCCGGCCTGATTTTTGACATTGACATCACCCTGACTGCCGGGGCTGACTGCGCCCGGGTGCGGATTGCCAACCATCACACCAACCTGGTTCACATCAGCCGCAACGGCCAAGTGCTCCTGGACTTGCCGGTGGAAGAATCCTCCGAGGATCACCTGACCGACAAATCCTGCCTGACCATCGAGCACATTGTGGATTTCGCGGAGGTTCTGGACCCGGAGGATGTGCGCGACTGCGTGGGCCGCCAGCTGCAATACAATCTTGCCATCGCCCGGGAGGGCATCGCCCATTCCTGGGGTGCCAACATCGGCTCTGTCATTCTCAATCAGCAGGGCAATTCCAACAACCGCCGCGCCGCCGCCTATGCCGCCGCAGGGTCGGACGCCCGGATGAGCGGCTGTGAAATGCCGGTGATCATCCTCTCCGGCAGCGGCAACCAGGGCATCACCGCCAGCGTGCCGGTGGCCATTTATGCCGAAGCCTTCGGCTCCTCCGAGGCAGAGCTGCTGAAAGCCGTGGCCCTCAGCGATTTGGTGACCATCCACCAGAAGGCGGGCATCGGGCGGCTGTCTGCCTATTGCGGTGCCATCAGCGCCGGCTGCGGCGCGGGTGCAGGCATTGCCTACCTCCACGGCGGGCGGCACGAGGCCATTGCCCACACGGTGGTCAATTCCGTTGCCATTCTCTCCGGCACCATCTGTGACGGTGCCAAGCCCTCCTGTGCCGCCAAAATTGCCGCCGCGGTGGACGCGGGCATTCTGGGCTACAATATGTATCTGGAAAACCAGCAGTTCTACGGCGGCGACGGCATTGTGACCAAGGGGGCTGAGCGCACCGTTGATAACATTGGCCGCCTTGCCCGGGAGGGAATGCGGGAAACCGACCGCACCATTCTGCAAATCATGCTCTCCGGCGGCTGCTGATTTCCTTGACTTTTGCCCTGCTCTTTGCTATAATACATCCACATAAGGGAGTAGTCGGCGCTGCGGCGCGGGATATCAACACACTGGAATTTTTTCCTGGTATCACCTTAATTGACGAGACTTATCTGTGCACCGTCACGGATAGGCTCGTCTTTTTTATTGTCAAAATACATATACGGAGGAACATATGGGATTTATCGAACTGATACTGCTGGGGGTGGGCCTCAGCATGGACGCTTTTGCGGTGTCCATCTGCAAAGGACTGGGAGTCAAGAAGGCAGGTCTGCGGGAAATGGGCATTTGCGGCCTGTGGTTCGGCGGCTTTCAGGCGCTGATGCCGCTGATTGGCTTTTTCCTGGGCAGCCTGTTTCAGAATGCCATTTCCGCCTTTGACCACTGGGTTGCCTGCGGTCTGCTGGCGATTTTGGGCGTGAATATGCTGCGGGAAGCCTTTTCCAAGGAAGAAGAATGCGAAAACTGCGACAAAACCGCGGATTTTTCCATGAAAACCATGTTCGTCATGGCTGTCGCCACCAGCATTGACGCGCTGGCGGTGGGCATTTCCCTGGCACTGGCCGGCGATGTGAATATCTGGGTGGCCATTCTCCTCATCGGCATCACCACCTTCCTGTTTTCCGGGCTGGGGGTCAAAATCGGCAATCTGTTCGGCGCCCGCTACGAAAAGAAGGCGGAGGCCGCCGGTGGCTTCATTCTCATTCTGCTGGGCGTGAAAATCCTGCTGGAGCATCTGGGCATTTTGGCATAAAATTGGGAGCTGGATTTTTCCAGCCTCTTGTCATCCTGAGCGGAGCGTAGCGAAGCCGAAGGATCTCATGGGAAAAGTGGAGATTCTTCGACTCGCCTTCGGCTCGCTCAGAATGACAAACTTTTTTGACACAACGGGAGCTGGATTTTTCCAGCTCCTTTTTGTTGCCTTCTTCCCTGCCCTGTGCTATACTGAAGAAAAAAACAGGAGGAAACAAGCATGAAAAGACTGTTGGACTGCTACGCTTCCGATTTTCGGGATATGAACAAAGAGGAGCTGCTCCACGCCATTGCCCACGCCGAGGGCCGGGCCATCGCCTGCGAAACCATCGGCTGCATCCAGCCCATGCTGGGAGACATTTCCAACGCCGAATTTGTCAGCGCCATGGGGGCGGACATTCTGCTGCTGAATCTGTTTGATGTGCAGAATCCCGTCATCCGGGGCATTCCCCAAACGCCCCCCGACCAGGTGATTCACAAGCTGAAGGAGCTGACCGGCCGCCCCATCGGCATCAATCTGGAGCCGGTGGAGCAGAGCCTTGCCAGCGAAAATCCGGAGGAAAATATGTGGGCCATGACCCCGGGGCGGAAAGCCACCCTGGGAAACGCCCGGAAAGCCGCCGAAATGGGGGTCAATTTTATTCTGCTGACGGGAAATCCCGGCATGGGGGTCAGCAACCGGGCCATCACCGAAACTCTGGAACTGTACCACCGGGAGTTGGGTGACAAGCTGATTCTGGCGGCAGGTAAAATGCACGCCGCCGGCATCATCACCGAGGGCGCGGAGCATATTCTGACAAAGGAAGACATTGCCGCTTTCCGCAGCGCCGGTGCAGACATCATCCTCGTGCCCGCCCCCGGCACCGTGCCCGGGCTGACGCTGGAATATGTCCGGGAGCTGATTTCCTATGCTCACAGTCTGGGTGCGCTGACCATCACCGCCATCGGCACCTCCCAGGAGGGGGCAGACACCGCCACCATCCGCCAGATTGCCCTGATGTGCAAAATGGCAGGCACCGACATCCACCATCTGGGCGATGCCGGATACGGCGGCATGGCACTGCCGGAAAACATTCAGGCCTATTCTGTGGCCGTCCGGGGCATCCGCCACACCTACCGCCGCATGGCCGCTTCCATCAACCGCTAACCAAAGGGCACCCCGGATTTGGGGTGCCCTTTCTGCCTGCTGTTTGGGACATATAAATTGGAATTTGTCGAGTAATTTTGGACAACGAAATGTAGGGCGGGGTCTTGACCCCGCCGACCCGTATCGTAATTAGTAGCTCTATGTGAAGTAACAGGAATGCCCACATTGTCATCCTGAGCGGAGCCGAAGGATCTCATGGGAAAGGCGGAGATTCTTCGACTCACTCCGCTGCCTCAGAATGACAAACTTTTTACCTCTGAGCGGC
>JBGVGH010000166.1:0-5272 GCA_045121575.1 Faecousia sp. | reverse complement strand
TTACGAATCAGTGGGTTGTTTTGTGAAACAAGCCCGACTGCCGCGCAGGAAGGGCAAACTTCTCAGCCCTTTCTAACAGTGATTTTAGAAAAGGCCTCCTAAAGTGCCCAAAGCGCCGTTAAAAGACTTGTTTCTGTTTTTTCAGTTTGCCATATGAATACCTCCGATACTGAAATTAGAACAACATGGCTGTTCTTCTTCGCGATATTATAGCAAATGGGCTTTGTGTTGTCAATGTAAAGAGAAGCGAGAGCGAGAGCGAGAGCGAGAGCGAGAGCGAGAGCGAGAGCAAGTATCGACCCGTGGCCCAAATTTCGCTCCGCTCATTTGTTCCCCTGGTCTGCTACTTGTTGGGGAGTGCCTTCCCCAAACCCTGCTGACCGGCGCTCCGCGCCGGTGTTGTGGCGCAGCCGCGCCACAAAAATCCGTCAGCCCCGCCTGTTGCGTTCTCGCCTGACCAGGCGGAAATCGGAAGCCGTTTCCGCAATCGCCGCAGAGCGGCGCACCCGCCGGAATAGTACACCCGCTTTGCGTCTGTACTGTTCCATCGGGCCAATTCGACAAAACTAGACCTCAAAACGCATTGACAATACTTTACATTCGCTCTATAATAGTCTTAACGATGAGCGATATAAAAAGTGAATATCAGTAAAATTCTCTGCACCCAGATGGTCTTGACCACCTGGGTGCATTGTGTTTTTCCAAAGCCTGATGTTCCCTTTTCCATCGCGTAACACATCGCCCATGACAACTGAATATGGAAAACTTGAAAGGTGTATAATGGGCGAACTATACCCTAAAGGGAATTTCAAAACAGGAGGTAAAAGTTTATTGTCCAAACGCTACAACACGCCCCACCGCACCCACATCATCAAGACCCGTGTGACCGAAGAAGAACACGCCGACTTCATGGAGCGCCTGACCGCCTACGGCATGAGCCAGTCCGAATTTATCCGGCAGGCCATCACCGGCGCGACCGTCAAGCCCATCATCATCGTGTCCCCCGTCAATGACGAGCTGCTTGCCGCCGTGGGCAGGCTGACCGGGGAGTATGGGAAAATCGGCGGCAACCTCAATCAGATTGCCCGGTATCTGAACGAGTACGGAGCACCGTACAACACCCTCGCCGCCGAGGTTCGGGCGGAGCTGTCCGACCTCGCTGCCCTCAAGTTCCAGGTGCTTCGAGAGGTAGGTGAAGCCATTGGCAACACTGAAACATTTAAGCTCTAAAAATGCCGACTACGGCGTGGCGGAGCAGTACCTCACCTTTGAGCATGACGAGTTCACCGGCAAGCCCATCCTGGACGAGAACGGGCGGCTTGTCCCCCGTCAGGACTACCGCATTTCTTCTTTGAATTGCGGCGAGGAGGACTTCGCCGTAGCCTGTATGCGGGCCAATCTCCGCTATGGAAAAAACCAGCAGAGGGAGGACGTGAAAAGCCATCACTACATCCTGTCCTTTGACCCCAGGGACGGCCCCGACCACGGCCTGACAATGGACAAGGCCCAGGCGCTGGGGGAGCGGTTCTGTGCCGAGCAGTTCCCCGGACACCAGGCCCTGGTCTGCACCCACCCGGACGGTCACAACCACAGCGGCAACATCCATGTCCATATCGTTATCAACTCCCTGCGGGTGGCCGAGGTGGAGCGCAAACCGTACATGGACAGAGCCAGCGACACCCAGGCCGGAGCCAAGCACCGCTGCACCGCCGCAGCCATGCGCCACTTCCGGGCCGAGGTCATGGAGCTGTGCCAGGGGGCGGGGCTGTACCAAATCGACTTGCTGGGCGGGAGCAAAAACCGTGTCACCGAACGGGAGTATTGGGCGCAGAAGAAAGGGCAGCTTGCTCTGGACACCGAAGCCGCCGCCCAGGGTAAGCCGCCCACCAAGTTTGAAACGGACAAGGAGAAGCTGCGCCGGGAGATCCGGGCCGTCCTCAACCTGGCCGTCAGCTTCGAGGACTTTGCCCAGCGGCTGTTACAGCGGGGCATCACCGTCAAGGAGAGCCGGGGCCGGTTGTCCTACCTCACCCCCGACCGGGCCAAGCCCATCACCGCCCGGAAGCTGGGGGACGATTTCGACCGCGCCGCCGTCGGTGCCGCTCTGGAACGCAACGCCGCCCGTCCCAGCCTGGGAGCCAAGCCCAGCATCCGGGAGCAGCTTCGCCAGCCCCAGGGCGTCCAGCGCATGGTGGACATTGAGGCCAAGAAAGCCGAGGGCAAGGGCATCGGCTACCAGCAATGGGCGTCCGTGTTCAACCTGAAGCAGATAGCAAACTCGGTCAACGTCTATACCGAGTATGGCTTTTCCTCGCCGGAGGAGTTGGACGCCGCCGTGTCCGCCGCCTTTGCCGCTGTGCGTGACAGCGCCGCCAGCTTGAAGCCGAAGGAATTGGCCTTGAAAGAAAAAAAGGAGCTGCGGCGGCAGATCATCATCTACCGGAACACCAAAGCAGTCCGGGATGGCCTCGCCGCACAGAAAACGCCCAAGGCCCGCGCCGCCTACCGGCAGGAGCATGAAGGTGATCTTCTCCTCTCCGAGGCCACCATTCGTTTCTTCAAGGCCAACGGCATCACCAAGCTGCCCACCGTCAAGGAGCTGACGGCGGAGATCGAGGCCCTGATGTCCGAGAAGAACGCCGGGTACAATGAGTATCAGGAGCGTAAGCGGGAGGCGGACGAGCTGCTGACCGTCAAGCGGAACATCGACCAGGTGCTTCACGGTGCGCCCAGCCAGCGGAGGGACGAGCATGACCGATAACGCCGTCCGGCTGACCTATCCGCAGTACCGGGCCGTCCGGCGATTGGTGCATGACTGCTGCAACTATGACGGCGGGAACTGCCTTCTGCTGGACGATGGGGAGGAATGTGTCTGCCCGCAGAGCATTTCCTATTCGCTGATCTGCCGCTGGTTTCGGGCGGCTGTGCTGCCTCTGGACGAAAGCCTGTGCGCCGCCCTGCTCCACCGCCGGGAAAGAAAAAAGTGCGTCCTGTGCGGTGGCTGGTACATCCCAAAATCCAACCGGGCCAAATACTGCCCGGAGTGCGCCAAGGAGGAAGAACGCCGCAAGACCCGTGAGCGGGTGCGCCGCCACCGGGCCGCCATGTAACGGTTTAGGCCCTTGAAAAGCCCGGTATCACGGGGCTTTTGGGCCGTCCTCAATAGGGGAGCTGTGTACTACCATTCCGGGCCTCGAAAATGGCCCTCTAAATGTCCACAACAAAAATTTGAAAGGAGCCGCCTATGACCGACACCCCCAGCAAGACCACCACCCGCCGCCCGGACTGCGTGACTGAAATCCGCATGGGCAACACCGTCCTCACCGTTTCCGGCTACTTCAAGCAGGACACCACCGACACCGCCGCCGACAAAATGGCGAAAGTCCTGGAGGCCGAAAGCCGCTGCCAGATCAGCCCCGGCCCGTGACCTCCTGCCGGTAGTTCCGCGATAATCCTCAGCTTAAAACTTTTTCTTGTAAGGAAGTAAAAAGCACTATACAACCGCCCCGGCCTGTGCTATACTGTTGCCATCGGAATAGCGGGGCCGGGGCTGTCGGATTGGAGGAAACGATGTTAAGACAGCAACCCATGCAAGCCCCCATCACCGCCTTGTACTGCCGCCTCAGCCGCGACGATGAATTGCAGGGCGAGAGCAACTCGATTTCCAATCAAAAGCGCATCCTCGAAAGCTACGCCCGTGAGCATAGCCTGATGCCCTATCAGTTTTTCGTGGATGACGGATGGAGCGGAGCCAACTTCCAGCGGCCCGGCTTCACCGAGATGATGGACGCTGTGGAGAGCGGCGCGGTCAAGACGGTCGTGACGAAAGACCTCTCACGCCTGGGACGGAATTATCTGCAAGTGGGCCTATTTACAGAAATTACCTTCCCAAAGAAAGGCGTCCGCTTTATCGCCATCAATGACGGCGTGGACAGCGCCCAGGGCGACAACGACATGAGCGCCTTGCGGAATTTATTTAATGAATGGATGGTGAGGGACACGAGCAAGAAAATCAAAGCGGTTTTCCGGGCTAAAGGCATGAGCGGAAAACCCATCACCAGCCAGCCGGTCTATGGCTATCTGAAAGGCCCGGACGGACACTTCGTTGTTGACCCGGAGGCCGCACCTGTTGTAAAGCAGATATTCAGTCTGTGCCTTGCCGGGAACGGCCCCACCAAGATTGCCCGGATGCTGACCGAGCAGAACATCCCCACGCCGGGGACGATGGAGTACCGGCGCACCGGCAGCACCCGCCGTTACTACCCGGACTACCCCTGTAAGTGGTCGAGCAACACCGTGGCGCACATCCTGGAGCGCCGGGAGTACCTGGGGCATACCGTCAACTTCAAGACGGAGAAGGTGTCCTACAAGGTCAAGACCAGCGTTGCCAACCCAGAGGACAAGATAATGGTCTTTGAGCATACCCACGAGGCCATCATTGACGAGGCCACCTGGGAGCGAGTGCAGGAGCTTCGCAAACAGCGAAAGCGGCCCAACCGCTACGGCGAGGTTGGCCTGTTCTCCGGTCTGTTGTTCTGCGCCGACTGCGGCAGCGTCATGTACCAGCAGAGGTATGAAACGAACAAGCGGCGGCAGGACTGCTACATCTGCGGCAGCTACAAGAAGCGCACCGCCGATTGTACGGCACATTTCATCCGCACCGACCTTCTGACGGCGGGCGTGACGGAAAATCTGCGGAAAGTCACCAGCTACGCCGCCAAGCATGAGGCCCGGTTTATGAAGCTGCTGATGGCACAGAACGAGGACGGCGGTAAGCGGAAGAACGCCGCCCGCCGCCGCGAGCTGGAGGCGGCGCAGAAGCGTATCGGAGAGTTGAACGGCATCTTCAAGCGTCTGTATGAGGACAGCGTGAGCGGGCGCATTACGGACGAGCGTTTCATGGAGTTGTCCACCGATTATGAGCAGGAGCAGGCCACGCTGAAGGCCCGTGCCGCCGAGTTACAGGCGGAGCTGGGGCAGGCGCAGGAGGCCGCTGTGAACGTGGAGAAGTTCATGGCCGTTGTGCGGAAGTACACCAGCTTTGAGGAGCTGACCCCCACCCTCCTGCGGGAGTTCGTGGAGAAGATCGTGGTGCATGAGTGCTGGAAGGACGAGCAGGGAACGCGCCACCAGGACATCGAGATTTATTATTCTTTTGTAGGCAAGGTGGACTTGCCCGACGATTGAGCCAGACCTATCCGGCGAGGCCCCGCCGGATGGGAACGGCAAAAATTTTTAACCTCTCCTTGCTTCTTTATCCGTAGTGAGCTAA
>JBGVGH010000165.1:0-4072 GCA_045121575.1 Faecousia sp. | reverse complement strand
ACCCTGTCAAGGCACCGGCTACGCCTTGCCTGCGGCATCCTTGACAGCGCCAGCCGTGCTCGCTGTATGGCAGTCAAGTCCGGCTTACGCCGAACAATTTTTATTCATGCGGGTGTCCAACTTGCACTTGCAATTTCCAGACTAAATTAACTTTATTTCTATGGCTAAAGCGCCGTATGTTTCTATTTGTTCCTTTGAATAATAATCATACATGTCGGCAGGATTTTTTGCTTGATGGCTTTCATAACCAATAGAAATTTTATCATAGTGGTCGTATAATTCGTAGAAATCCTTATACGTCTTTACGCCTACAACACTAGCTCTTAGTTCTTCACCTGTCAATGTATTATGAAAAACGATAATGTCATCGTTCTGAATCATTCTTCGTTTCTCGTCATTTAATCTCATTTCGACCGTTTTTGTTCCATTTTTGATTGCAACAAACGAGTCGTTCCAAAGTTTCATTTTATGTTCCATCGTGTAAACCATTCCTCCACATTATCCTGATTTATCGGTTTGCATATATCATATTGTCGGATACACGGTCTTTCTGTCTTTATCAGGGCTTCCTGTTCTGGTAGTCGAATTTGCAGAAAGGGCATTTGGGATAGTCAAAATCATGCGCTTTGCCGCAGTTGGGGCATACCTTTTGGGGCAGGGCAGTTTCCCCGGTGGGATGGGTGGCCTGGAACAGCTCGATTTTCCCGCAGCGGGGGCAGCAGTAAATATCCGCTTCCATGGCACCCGCAACCAGGTTGGGCAGGTCGCCCAGAATCCATCCAGTTTGCCCAAGCTGGATTTTCTCGGTGGAGATATAGCGCATTTCAACATAGCAGCGCAGGCAATTCAGATTCCGCATTGTGCTTACGCCTCCTCGTTGGGGTAAGGCTCCAGGAAGGCGTGGAAATGGCGCATGGGAAGCGTCCGGCCCCGGACAATGCGCATATTCGGAATGGATTCTCGGTCCTCATACAGTTCCTTGACCGCCGCAATCACATAGTCCAGATGTTCCTGGCTGAGCTGGCTGCGGTTGACGGCGAAGCGCACCACATTGCACAGCTCCTCCTGCTGCTCCGGGGTTTTCAGGTCATACTCCATGGAGTAGTCGCCCAGCTCGGAGGTGCGGATGCCGTAGCGGCGAATCAGTTCAATGGAGAAGCCCTGACCGGCAAAGGTTTCATGGCCCCGCTTGTTGTCGAAGAACTCGGTCATGTTGATGTACACGCCGTGACCGCCGGCAGGGAGGATGACGCCCTTGACGCCCGCCTTGTAGAAGCCCTGAGCCAGATACTCACACTGCTGCACCCGGGCCTCCTGATAGTGGAAGCTGCACTCCTCATAAAGGCCGGCAGCCAGCGCCATGATGTCCCGGCCGGACATACCGCCGTAGGAGTCGTTGCCGTAGCAGGAAATCTGCTTGACCTTCAACCGCACGCCAATGTCGCTGACCAGATTGCCGTTTTCGTCAAAGTCGGAGAACTTCCGCCAGAAGCGGCCCTTGTCCCGGAAGGCCAGCATACCGCCCATATTGGCGTGACCGTTCTTCTTGGCGGACATGGTAAAGCCGTCGCAGTAGCTGAACATTTCCGTGGCGATTTCCGCAATGGACTTGTCGGCGTAGCCCTCCTCGTTGACCTTGATGAAGTAGCAGTTTTCCGCCCAGCGGGCCACATCAAACATGAAGGGAATGTCGTATTTCTCCGCGATTTTGGCGGTTTCCCGGATGGATTTCATGGAAACGGCCTGACCGCAGACGGTGTTATTGGTGATGGTGGTGTAAATGAGGGGGACATTGTCCGGGCCCACGGTTTCGATGAGCTGCTCCAGCTTCTTCACATCCATATCGCCCTTGAAGGGGTTCTTCTCATACTTGCCTCCCTCAGGCACTTCGTACAGCAGTTCCTTGTTGTAAAGGTTGCGGGGGATGGAGCCCATCTGCTTGATGTTGCCCTCGGTGGTGTCGAAGTGACCGTTGGAGGGGATGGTGAACACCTTGCCGGGATACCGCTCGGACATCACCTTTTTCACCATCTCAAACAGGACAGATTCTGCCGCACGCCCCTGCTGGATGATAAAGGTGTTGGGCCGCTCCAGCTGGGCAGAGCCGCCGTTGAACAATCCTCCCTCGTATTCGCACAGGTAAAGCTCGTCCATCATTTTGTCAATGTCGGTGCAGTCGGTGCGGATGAGGTCAATGGACTTTTTCCAGTTCTTTTCGCCGCCCCGCTCAAAAATGTCCCGGAAGGCTTCCAGCAGGACATAGTAGCCCTTGTTGCGGCCGTAGGATTCGTCGCCCAGGAACATGGTAGACCACTGGACATCCGTCATGGCAGTGGTGCCGGAGTCGGACAGCATATCCACCGTCAGCATTCCGGCGGGGAAGGCGAACTCGTTGTAGTGGGTGGCTTTCAGGGCCCGTTCCCGCTGCTCCACCGTTACCTCCGGGATATTCCGGGTCACACGGGTCACATAGGTGAAGGAGCGGGGTGTTTTAACATTCAGGGGATATTGGTTTGCCATAATACTTTTTTACCTCCAAAATTTCCAGAGGATACCCCGGTCGTCGAACAAAAAAGGGGTGCGACTGGCGGACAGTATCATAGTTCAAGATAGGGATTTTTTCTATCAATCCATCGTTCATTTTAGCATTATGACGGGAAAATATCAATTGTCGCATTCTGCTTTTGTGAATATTTCATCGAAAGAGGGAAAATATTTCCTTCGCTGTTTGATGCCTTGACAACCATGTTATAATGAAAAAAGCAGGGAGGTGAGTATTTGGAAAAGGAAAGCGTCAAAGTAATGGCCACCAATCGGGAGGCCCGGCACGAATATTTCATTGAAGAAGAATTTGAAGCCGGAATCGAGCTGGTTGGCACCGAGGTCAAGTCCATCCGGGCCGGAACTCTGAACTTAAAAGATGCCTGGTGCGGCATTAAGGACGGGCAGCTTCTCCTGAACCAGATGCACATCTCGCCCTATGACCACGGCAACCGCTTCAATGTGGATTCCCGCCGTCCCCGGCGGCTTCTGATGCACAAGCGGGAGATTATGCGCCTGTTCGGAAAGGTCAAGCAGGACGGGTACGCCCTGATTCCGCTGTCTGTCTATTTTAAGGGCAGCCGGGTAAAGGTGAAGGTCGGCCTGTGCAAGGGCAAAAAGCTGCATGATAAAAGACAAGCCGAAGCCGAGCGTGACGCCAAGCGTCAAATCGAGCGGGCTATGAAGGAGAGATATTGATATGAACCCTACTTTTAAAATCACCATGGAAAACGGCGGCGTGATTGAAGGCGAGCTGTATCCGGAGAAGGCACCCCAGAGCGTGTACAATTTTATCGACCTGTGCAATCATAACTATTATGACGGCCTGATTTTCCACCGGGTCATTCCCGGCTTCATGATTCAGGGCGGCTGCCCCGAGGGCACCGGCATGGGCGGCCCCGGCTACTGCATCAAGGGTGAATTCCTGTTTAACGGCATCAAGAACGACCTGAAGCACAAGCGGGGCGTTTTGTCCATGGCCCGTTCTTCCAGCCCCAACTCTGCGGGCAGCCAGTTCTTCATCATGCACCAGGATGCCAAGCACCTGGACGGGCAGTATGCCGCTTTCGGTAAGGTCACTTCCGGCATGGATGTGGTGGATGCTATTGCCAAGACCCGCACCGGTATGCAGGACCGCCCTGTGGAGGAGCAGAAAATCGCTTCCATCACCGTGGATACCCATGGCGAAACCTATCCGGAACCCACGAAGCTGCCTGATCCCTACGGCAGATTCTAACAAAGATACTTAGATACATAGATACGAGATACAAGATATTTCCGCGCCTTCTTGTATCTTCGTATCTTGTATCTGCATATCTCATATCTCTATATTCGGGGCCGTACTGGTTTCGACGGGGGCAGTGAGGCTGGAATAGCGGGCCGTGGCGCCTGGCCACGATAAAACGGGCAATTTTTAAATTTAACTGACAACAGAACTGTTGCTCTGGCTGCCTAATTAGGCGCCCATCCTCCCCGGAAGGTCCACGAGCCGGGCTAGGGTGTGATTTGAGTGGAGACCGTGCGTATGGTA
>JBGVGH010000164.1:0-1871 GCA_045121575.1 Faecousia sp. | reverse complement strand
CCGGAGCATCATGCCAGCCTGCGGCTGACCACCAGGGCCGGGACTCTGGAGATCATGGATGCCGACCGGCAGACGCTGGAGCTGGTACTGCGGGGGATGCTCCATGCTGAATAACGCCACCGGCTTCGACCGGATCTACATCGCCTGTGGCTATACGGATCTCCGCCAGGGCATCGACGGCCTGACCGCAGTCATCCGGCGTGAATTGGGGATCGATCCGTTCCAGAAGAATGTGCTGTTCATGTTCTGCGGCAGAAAGCCCGACAAGATCAAGTGCCTCATCTGGGAGGGCGACGGATTCCTGCTGCTGTACAAGCGGCTCCTGGATGGACGATACCAGTGGCCTCGGACGAAGCAGGAGGTCATGGAAATGACCCAGGAGCAGTTTGAATGGCTCATGTCCGGCCAGACCATCGTGCCAACCATACGGAAGACCAAGCCGAAAAGTATGGCATAGAAATCAAGAAAATCAAAGAAAATAGTGGAAAAGAAAGCTGTTTTGTGGTATAATTCCGGTAGAAAACAAACCGGAGGGACACCATGAAGCAGCTTTCTTCTTCTGAACTGAACAGCATGACCAAAGAGGAAATGGCCGCCATGATCCTCCAGATGCAGAAGCTGAATGCGCAGATGCAGCAGACTCAGCTCCAGTTACAGCAGCAGATCCATACCCTTACGGAGAAGATCGCCCTCATGAATGCCCGTCACTTTGGCCGTTCCACGGAGAAGCTCAGCACCCTGCCCGGTCAAATGAACATCTTCAACGAGGCGGAGGTGGCCGCCGAGGAAGCCATTGCGGAGCCTGCCGTGGAGCAGGTGGTCATCTGCAGAAAGAAGCAGAAGGGCAAGCGCAAGGAGGATCTGAGCCGCCTGCCCAAGCGGATCGAAAAGCACGAGTTGACCAAAGAGCAGCTGAAAGAGATCTTCGGCGAAAACGGCTGGAAGCGGCTGCCTGACGAGGTTTACAGCCGTGTGGAATACCAGCCTGCCGTTCGGGAGGTGGTGGAGCATCATGTGGCCGTGTACGCCGCAAAGAAGACCGATGTGGACACCATCGTCCGGGCCGACCGGCCCGTTGACCTGCTGCGCAACAGCATCGCCACCCCTTCTCTGGTTGCCGCCATCATGAACGCCAAGTACACCAACGCCATTCCGCTGTACCGCATCGCCCAGGACTTTGAGCAGAACGACATGATTTTAAGCCGGGCGACAATGGCCAACTGGGTCATTCGGTGTGCGGAGCGGTATCTGAGCCTGGTGTACGACCGCCTGCGGATAGAGCTTTGCAAGCGTCATGTGCTTCAGGCAGATGAGACCACCTGCCAGGTGACGAAGGACGGGCGCAGCAGCGATACCAAGAGCTATATGTTCGTGTACCGCACCTCGGAGCATTGCCCGGAGCGACCGGTGATCCTGTACCAGTACGCCATGACCCGGAGCAGGAGCAATGTCCAGCGGTTCCTGAAAGGCTTCTCCGGTATCCTTGAGTCGGATGCGTTCAGTGGGTACAAGGCTCTGGACAAGGAGAAGCCAGAGATCCAGGCGGCATTCCGCTGGGCTCATGCCCGCAGAGATTACGCCGACGCGCTGAAGGCACTCAAGGATGAGGACAAGGAATACGCATCTGAAACGGTTGCCCACAAAGCACTGGTGCAGATTGCGGCGATCTACAAGGCAGAGGCTGCGCTGAAGGATAAATCGGCAGCAGACAGATATTTGGGCCGCCAGAAGGATGTAAAACCCCTTGTGGAGGCTTACTTCGCATGGGTTCGGGAGCAGGAGCCAGAAACCATCGTCAGCACACATACGCGGGAGGGCCTGAAATACAGCCTGAACCAGGAAAAATACCTGAAGGTGTTTCTGGACAACGG
>JBGVGH010000163.1:0-2274 GCA_045121575.1 Faecousia sp. | reverse complement strand
TGGTATTACCATCACTTCCGCCGCAACCACCTGCTTCTGGAAGGGTTGCCGGCTGAACATCATCGACACTCCGGGCCACGTGGACTTCACCGTGGAAGTGGAGCGTTCCCTGCGCGTGCTGGACGGCGCTGTGACCGTTCTGTGTGCAAAGGGCGGTGTCGAGCCCCAGACCGAGACCGTTTGGCGTCAGGCTGACGAGTACAAGGTCCCCCGTATGATTTATGTTAACAAGATGGACATCCTGGGCGCCGATTTCTACCGCGTCCTGAACATGATCGACGAGCGTCTGAAGTGCAACGCTGTGCCGATTCAGCTGCCCATCGGTTCCGAAGCTTTCTTCAAGGGCAACATCGACCTGCTGACCATGAAGGCCAATGTCTTCTATGATGACAAGGGCCTGGATGTCCGCGTTGAGGACATTCCCGAGGATATGGTTGACCTGGCCAATGAGTACCACGAGAAGCTGATGGACGCCGTCTCCACCTTCGACGATGACATCGCCATGATGTATCTGGAAGGCGAAGAGGTGCCCCTGGATATGATCAAGGCTGCCATCCGGAAGGCTACCATTGCCAACGAGATGGTTCCCGTTGTCTGCGGTACTTCCTACAAGAACAAGGGTGTGCAGCAGGTTCTGGATGCCGTGGTCGACTATATGCCCAGCCCCCTGGATAAGAAGGGCATCAAGGGCATCAACCCCGAGACTGAGGAAGAGGATTTCCGTCCCGCTTCCGATGAGGCTCCTTTCTCCGCTCTGGCGTTCAAGATTGCTACTGACCCCTATGTGGGTAAGCTGTGCTTCTTCCGTGTGTACTCCGGTACCCTGGAGAAGGGCAACTCTGTCCTGAACTGCACCAAGGGCACCAAGGAGCGTCTGGGCCGTATCCTGCAGATGCACTCCAATCACCGGGAGGACATCGACATGGTTTACGCCGGCGACATCGCGGCCGCTGTTGGTGTGAAGAACACCACCACCGGCGACACCTTCTGCGACGAGAATCACCCCATCATTCTGGAGTCCATGGTGTTCCCCGAACCCGTTATCTCCGTCGCCATCGAGCCCAAGACCAAGGCCGGTCAGGAGAAGATGGGCATTGCTCTGAGCAAGCTGGCAGAAGAGGACCCCACTTTCAAGACCTACACCGACCAGGAAACCGGTCAGACCATCATCGCCGGTATGGGCGAGCTGCACCTGGAAATCATTGTCGACCGTCTGCTGCGTGAGTTCAAGGTGGAGGCCAATGTTGGCGCTCCCCAGGTTGCCTACAAGGAAACCATCCGCAAGGCCGTCGAGCAGGATACCAAGTACGCCCGTCAGTCCGGTGGTAAGGGCCAGTACGGTCATGTTAAGATTCGTGTCGAGCCCAATGAGCCTGGCAAGGGTTACGAGTTCATCAACGCTACCGTTGGCGGCTCCATCCCCAAGGAATATATCCCCGCTGTTGACCAGGGTATTCAGGGCGCCATGCAGGCCGGTGTGCTGGCTGGCTACCCCGTTGTGGATGTGAAGGTCACCCTGTTCGATGGTTCCTACCACGAGGTCGACTCCTCCGAAATGGCCTTTAAGATTGCCGGTTCTATGGCATTCAAGGAAGCCTGCCGGAAGGCTGATCCCGCCATCCTGGAGCCCATCATGAAGGTTTCCGTCACCGTGCCTGATGAATACATGGGTACCGTTATCGGCGACATCACTGCCCGCCGTGGTAACATTCTGGGTCAGATCACCCGTACCGGTGCTGTCCAGATTGATGCCAATGTGCCCCTGTCTCAGATGTTCGGCTACGCAACCGACCTGCGTTCCAAGACCCAGGGCCGTGGCAACTACACCATGGAGCCCAGCCACAACACCGAGCTGCCCAAGTCCTTGACCGAGGAAATCATCAAGGCTCGTTCCAAGGGATAATTTCTGAAAATTTCTCTTGTGTTTCTGCAAGTTTTGTAGTATAGTTACTATATGTGCAGAACCGCGCAAAAAAGTCATTCAAATTAATAATATTCACCTAGGAGGATATTTCAAAATGGCAAAGCAAAAGTTTGAAAGAACCAAGCCCCATGTTAACATCGGCACCATCGGCCATGTTGACCACGGCAAGACCACTCTGACCGCTGCGATCACCAAGTACCTGTCTCTGAAGGGCTACGCTGATTTCGAGGACTACGCTTCCATCGATAAGGCTCCCGAGGAGAAGGCTCGTGGTATCACGATCAACACCGCTCATGTTGAGTATCAGACCGACAACCGTCACTATGCTCACGTTGACTGCCCGGGCCACG
>JBGVGH010000162.1:0-6179 GCA_045121575.1 Faecousia sp. | reverse complement strand
AAGAATCTCTATCTTTCCACATGAGATCCTTCGACTTCGATAGCGCTCCGCTCAGGATGACAGCGGGGGACCTGTTGCCTTGCATAGAACTGCTGATTACGATACAGGTCGGCGAGGGCATGCCCTCGCCCTACAATGGGCTAATGAAAACAGCCCGACAAATTCCAATTTATAGGCCGGCTCTACGGATAATGGATAACGGGGGGCAGTTTTCCCCTTTTGTTTTTATCTTTACAATCTTTGCGGGGAATGATATAATACCGGGAGAAGTAATTTTGGGAGCGAAGTGGTATGCTGGAAAAGTTGCGGGCGGTGGAGAGCCGCTTCGAGGAGCTGTGCGCCAAATCGGAGCAGCCGGATTTTTATAGTGACCCGCAAAAGGCGGCAAAACTGCTGCGGGAGAAAAATGATTTGCAGCCCGTGGTGGAGTGCTACCGCGCATTTCTGGCGGCGCGGCAGGAAATGCAGGATGCCCAGGAACTGATGACCGACCCGGAAATGCGGGAATTTTGCCAGGAAACCTATAAAGAGGCCAAAGAAAAGGTGGAAAAATTGCAGGACGAGCTGCGGATTTTGCTCCTGCCGAAAGACCCCAATGACGAAAAAAATGTGATTGTGGAGATTCGGGGCGGCGTCGGCGGCGAGGAGAGTGCGCTCTTTGCCCACAGCCTGTTTCGGATGTACAGCATGTATGCCGCCCAGCGGGGCTGGAGCGTGGAACTGCTCAACTACAATGACACGGAGCTGGGGGGCGTGAAGGAAGCGGATTTCATCGTCAGCGGCCGGGGCGCCTATTCCCGGCTGAAGTATGAATCCGGGGTGCATCGGGTGCAGCGGGTGCCGGAAACCGAGTCCGGCGGCCGGGTGCATACCTCCACCGCCACGGTGGCGGTGCTGCCGGAGATGGAGGAAGTGGATGTGCAGCTGAATCCGGCGGACATCGAAATGCAGGTCTACCGGGCCTCCGGCGCCGGCGGCCAGCATGTGAACAAAACCAGCTCCGCTGTGCGGCTGATTCACAAGCCCACCGGCATCACAGTGGCCTGTCAGGAGGAGCGCAGCCAGCTTCAGAACCGGGAAAAATGTATGCGGATGCTGGCCTCCAAGCTCTATGAAATGGAGCAGGAGCGCATCGAAAGCCAGCATACCGGCCTGCGCCGCAGCCAGGTGGGTACGGGAATGCGCAACGAGCGCATCCGCACCTACAATTTCCCCCAGGGACGGGTGACGGACCACCGGGTGGGGCTGACGCTGTATAAAATCGACGCGGTGATGGACGGGGCGCTGGATGAAATCATCGATGCCCTTGCCACCGCCGACCAGGCGGAAAGGCTGAAAAACAGCCAGTAACGCCGCACTTCTGCGAGGCGGCCCTCTTGCGAATGTCATTCTGAGGCAGCGAAGTGAGTCGAAGAATCTCCACCTTTCTTCTATGAGATCCTTCGACTTCGCTGACGCTCCGCTCAGGATGACAAGGGGGCAGACAGATGCGCCTTTTCCCGTGACAGGAAGAATGACAGATAAACTGGGCTTTTCCCTTGGGGCGGCCTGGAAAGGAAGCAATATGATTTTTGAAACACATTCGCCCCGGCAGACCGAGGCGGTGGCGGAAAAGCTGGCCCAGCAGCTCCGGCCCGGCATGGTGCTTGCATTCCGGGGGGATTTGGGGGCGGGCAAGACCGCCTTTACCCGGGGCCTTGCCCGGGGACTGGGGTATGAAGAACCGGTGACCAGCCCCACCTACACCATCGTCAATGAATATCTGGGGGGGCGGCTGCCGCTGTTCCATTTTGATATGTACCGCCTGCCGGACAGCGATGCCCTGTGGGACATCGGCTGGGAGGATTATCTGGAGCGGGGCGGCGTGTGCGCCGTGGAATGGAGCGAAAATGTGGCCGACGCTCTGGAAAATCCCATTTTTATCACGATTGAGAAGCTGGGGGAGGAATCCCGGCGCATCACCATCGAGGGAGGGGAAGCGATTGCTGATTTTAGCCTTTGAAACCTCCGCCAAGGCGGCGGGCGCGGCGCTGCACGACGGCACCCGGCTGCTGGCGGAGAGCTATCAGAATACCGGCCTGACCCACAGCCAAACCCTGATGGTGATGGCCCAGGACCTGCTGCAGCAGTGCGGAAGGACGCCGCAGGATGTGACCCATGTGGCGGTGGCGGCCGGCCCTGGCAGCTTTACCGGGGTGCGCATCGGCGTGGCGGCGGCAAAGGGCTTTGCCTGGGGCGGGGCGCTGCCCCTTTACGGCGTGTCCACGCTGGAAGCCATGGCCAAGGGGCTGGGAGCGTGGGACGGCGTGGTTTGCGCCGTGATGGACGCCCGGCGCAGCCAGGTGTACAACGCCCTTTTTGATGTAACAAAGGGAAATTATTCCAGAATTTCCCCGGACAGAGCCATTTCTCTGGCAGAATTGGGGGAAGAAATTCAAAAAATTGACCGCCCAATCTATCTGGTGGGCGACGGCAGCAGCCTGACCTGGAACACCCTGAAAGAAAGGGTGCCGAATCTTGTCCTGCCGCCGGAGCACCGGATGCACCAGCGGGGTGCGGGGGTGGCCCTGGTGGCGTCGGAAAAAATCGCCGCCGGAGAAAGCCCGGACGGGGGCAATCTGGAGCCCAATTACCTGCGCCTGAGTCAGGCAGAGCGGGAAAAATTAGAAAGAACAAAGGAGATTTGACCATGGCAACTGTACATGTATTTGACCATCCGCTGATTCAGCACAAGCTGGCGATTTTGCGGAATAAAGACACTGGCGTAAAGGAATTTCGGGAGCTGATTGGAGAAATTGCGGGGCTGATGTGCTATGAGGCCACCCGAAACCTGCCCACCGAGGCGGTGGAGGTGCAGACCCCTGTTGCCGTGGCACAGTGCCGGATGCTCTCAGGCAAGAAGCTGGCCATCGTGCCGGTGCTGCGGGCGGGCCTTGGCATGGTGGAGAGCATGGTGACGCTGATTCCCTCGGCGAAAATCGGCCACATCGGCCTGTACCGGGACCCGGAAACCCACCTGCCTGTGGAATATATGTGCAAGCTGCCCGATGACATCGGCGCCCGGCAGGTGTTTCTGGTAGACCCCATGCTGGCTACCGGCGGCAGCGCCATCGCCGCCATTGACATTCTGAAAAACCGGGGCTGCAAGCAGATTTCCATGCTGAATATCATCGGCTGCCCGGAGGGGGTTCAGGCGGTGCAGCAGGCGCATCCCGATGTGGATATTTTCCTGGCGGCCATGGATGAGCGGCTCAACGAGCACGCCTACATCATCCCCGGCCTGGGAGATGCCGGCGACCGGATTTTCGGCACCAAATAAAAACCGCAGGGGAGCCGAAGGGCTTCCCTGTTCTTTTTCAGTTAGGAATTAGGAGTTAGGAATGAGGAGTAGGGGTGGATATTATCCACCCGCAACTGGCCACCCCTATGTAGGGCAAAGGCATGCCTTTGCCGACCGGTAGCAATTATCATAGCGGTGAGAAAAAACCAACCCAGCGGCGAGGGCGTGCCCTCGCCCTACAATACAATGGGGTAGGACTGGCGGGCTGGCGCTATGTTGCCCCTGCTGATAACTGACAACTGATAACCGGCAACTGATTTATCAGAATTATTTTCCCGGTGGTTGAAAGACGACGCTTTTTTTGTTATGATAATCAAAACGGAAAAAGAGGATGCAAGCGGTGAATAGAGATTACATTCTGGTTTTTGATTCCGGGGTGGGGGGCGTGAGCGTGCTGCGGCACCTGCGGCGCATGATGCCCCGGGAGCGGTATCTTTACTATGGGGACAATGCCAATGCCCCCTACGGCGTCCGCTCCACCCAGGAGGTGCGCCGGCTGACCCTGGCGGCGGCAGAGCATCTGCTTTCCCGGTACCCGGCCAAGGCGCTGGTGGTGGCCTGCAACACCGCCACCTCGGCAGCCATCGGGCTGCTGCGGGAAAAATACCCCAATTTGGTGGTCATCGGCATTGAGCCGGCTTTCAAACCGGCAGCTGACCGGTTCCCCACGGGACACATCGGCATTATGGCCACCAATGTGACCTTGCGGGAGCGGAAATTGCAGGAACTCATGGCCCGCTGCGGGGAAAAATGCACCGTTTCCTGTATCCCGGCGCCCGGTCTGGTGGAGCTGGTGGAGGCAGGAAAGGGAAATGGCCCGGAGGCGGAGGCCCTGCTGCGGCCCATTCTGGAGCCCTATGTGGGAAAGCTGGATGCTCTGGTACTGGGCTGCACCCATTATCCCTTTGCCCGGCAGGCCATTGCCCGGATTCTGGGGGAGGATGTGTGGCTGCCCGACGGCGGCGAGGGCACGGCCCGGCAGACCCGGCGGCGTCTGGCGGAGGCAGGGCTTTTGTACGACGGCGAAGAAGCCGGCAGCGTGACGGTGCGGTGCAGCGGCGAACAGGAAGCCTTTGAGCGCCTGGCGCTGCAGCTTTTGAAATAAGGAGGGCTTATGAAAGAGAATATTCTGGTCATTGGCATTGCCGGCGGTACCGGCAGCGGAAAAACCACCCTGGTTAAAAATCTGGCGGAGCGCTTTGGCGGCAGCGTCACCATGCTCAGCCACGACAATTACTACAAATGCCGGGACGATCTGCCCTATGAGCAGCGGTGCAAGCTCAACTACGATGAGCCGGATGCCATGGACACGGCCCTGATGGTCTACCATTTGCAGCAGCTGCGCCGGGGGGAGAGCATCGACTGCCCGGTGTATGATTTCACCGTCCACAACCGCAGCAACGAAACCATCCGCATTGAGCCCCGGCAGGTCATCATTGTGGAGGGCATTCTGATTTTTGAAAATGAAGCCCTGCGCAATTTGATGGACATTAAGATTTTTGTGGACACCGACGCGGATGTGCGGCTGTGCCGCCGCATCAAGCGGGATGTGAGCAAGCGGGGCCGGTCGCTGGAATCGGTGCTGGAGCAGTATCAGGCCACGGTCAAGCCCATGCACGAAAAATATGTGGAGCCAAGCAAAAAATATGCGGATGTGGTGGTACCGGAGGGCGGAAAAAATTCCGTGGCGCTGGAAATGATTATGGGCCACATCCAGCGGCATCTGGATAAGGAGCAGAAAAATGAAGCCTGAAAGCCTGATTTTTGACATTGACGGCACCCTCTGGGATTCCCGGGCGCTGGTGGCCGAGGGCTACAACCTCCAGCTCCGGCAGGAGGGACTGGAGCACCTGTGCGTCACGGCGGAGGACTTAAAGCCCCTGTTCGGCAAGGTAATGACGGAAATTGCCGACGCCATTCTGGAGGAAATCCCGAAACCGGAGCGCTACGGGCTGATGGAGCGGTGCATGGACACGGAAAACCGCTATCTGGCGGAAAATCCCTGCCATATTGGCTATCCCCGGGTGAAAGAGGTATTGGCGGCGCTGTCGGAAAACTACCGGCTGTTTCTGGTGAGCAATGCACAGAAGGGCTACTGCGAGCTTTGCCGGCAGAAGCTGGGCATAGACCATTTGATAGAAGCCCACCTGTGCTTCGGGGACACCGGCACGGAGAAGGGCCTGACCATCCGGCGACTGATGGAGGAACATCATATCGGGTCTGCCGCCTACATCGGCGATACCCAGGGGGATTACGAGGCCACGGTGGTGGCGGGCATTCCCTTTGTGTTTGCCGCCTACGGCTTTGGAAACCCGGAAAAATATGATTTCAAGCTGGAGCGCTTTGAAGATTTGCTGACCATATTTTGAAAGGAAGGTAAAAAACCATGATTGTCTGCCCCTGGAAGGATATTAAGAAGTATGCGGCGATGCTCCCCGGCATTGACGAGGCTTTTGACGCGGTCAATGCCCTGACGGAATACGAGGACAAGAAAAACTACCCCCTTTCCGACGGAAACCGGTTTTTCCTGGCCGTCGGCTCCACCAAAGCGCCGGATGTGGCGGAGGCCCACCGGAAGTATCTGGACATCCAGTACATTGTAAAGGGCAAGGAGGTCATGGGCTGGGCCCCGCTGGAAGCCTGCCAACCGGCAACTCCCTTTAACGAGGAGAAGGATGTGGGCAAGTACAGCGGTGACTTTTCCTACATGACCATCCAGGAGGGAATGTGCTATGTGGCCTTCCCGGAGGATGCCCACATGCCCGGCCGGCACCTGGATGTGCCCAATGATTTCGTCAAAGTGGTGGTAAAGCTGAAAGTCTGACCACAGAAAATGGGG
>JBGVGH010000161.1:0-13136 GCA_045121575.1 Faecousia sp. | reverse complement strand
CTGCTGTCGTTTTTCGGTATGTATGTCTTTGACTGAGCGCACTCTAAGTAATCAACAAACGGAGGAAATTCCATGATTACATATCGAAAAATTGCCGTTTCTGAAAAACAGGAACTGACAGATTTGATTCACACCGTGCTGGATTGTCTGGAGCGGAAGGAGTTTTTCATTCCCTTTTCTGACGAAGAAGTGGACGCCATGTTTGACGAAGCCAGCGCCGTGACCTATGGTGCGTATGACGGCAAAAAACTGGTGGGCACAGCTCAGTTTTATCTTGGGGATGAATTTGTCCAGAAAATCAAAAAGGAACTGGGAATTGGAGATGCTCTGGCCGGGGAATTCGGCGGCGTGCTGGTTTTACCGGAGTATCGGGGCAAGGGCATTATGAAGCAGCTCTCCCGGATTCTCGTGGAAGAAGCAAAGCTTAGAAACTACGATTACCTCGTGTCCGTGGCCCACCCGGAAAACACCGCCTCCAATAGAGGCCTTACTGCTACCGGCGCAAAATTGATGAAAACCGGGTATCTGGGAGAATACCTGCGAAATATGTATCTGCTTTCGCTGAACGACTAAAAACAGCAGGCGGTCAACCGGAAAAGGTTGACCGCCTTTTGTATGTAATTTGCGAGAAATCACTTATTTCCCCAGCCGCTTTTCCAACACGGCGATTTTCAGGCACAGGCAGAACACTTCCATAGCCTGCTCCAGCTCTCCGATGGGCGGCAGGCTGGGGGCAATGCGGATGTTGCTGTCGGCAGGGTCGATGCCATAGGGATAGGTGGCTCCGGCGTCGGTCATCACCACGCCCGCCTCCTTGCACAGCGCCAGGGCACGCTTTGCCGTGCCGGGCATGGTATTCAGGCTGATGAAGTAGCCGCCTTTGGGCTTATTCCAGGAGGCAAAACCCCAGGGTGCAATCTCCCGGTCCAGAATTTCCAGAACCGTCCGGAACTTGGGTGCCATGATGGTAGCGTGGCGCTTCATAATTTCCAGGGTATGTTCCTTATTTTGCAGGTATTTCACATGGCGCAGCTGATTGACCTTGTCATAGGAAATCATCTGCACACCCATGAGCTTTTCCATGTAGCGGATATTCTCGGCAGAGGACGCCATCACGGAAATGCCCGCGCCGGGAAAGGTAATTTTGGAGGTGGAGGCAAACTCATAGACCATATGGGGGTTCCCTGCCTCCCGGCACAGGCCGATGATGTCCGCAAAGGGAACGAAATCCCCCTCGAACTCGTGAACGCAGTAGGCATTGTCCCACATGATGACAAAATCCGGGGCAGCCGGCTTCAGATGGGCAAAGCGGGTCACGGTTTCGTCGGAATAGGTAATGCCCTCGGGGTTAGAATACTTGGGCACGCACCAGATACCCTTCACCGCCGGGTCTTTCACCAGTTCCTCCACCCTGTCCATGTCCGGGCCGGTGGGAGTCATGGGCACGGTAATCAGCTCCGCTCCAAAGGATTCGGTGATGCGGAAATGCCGGTCATAGCCCGGCGCAGGACAGAGAAATTTGATTTTTTCCTCCCGGCACCAGGGACGGGGGCTACTGGGCAGGCCGTGGGTATAGGCCTTGGAAATCAAATCATACATCAGCGTCAGGCTGGCATTGCCGCCCACAAAAACCTCGCTGCTCCGGCAGCCCAGCACATCCGCCCAGTAAGCTTTGGCACAGGGCAGGCCGCCCAGCTCGCCGTAGTTGCGGGCATCCACACCGTCGTCCATGCAGGATTCCGGGTCGGTGAGCACGGTTAGAATGTCGCTGACCAAATCCAGCTGGGCTTTCGAGGGCTTGCCACGGGCCATGTTCAGCTTCAGATTTTTCCCTTTCCAGCCTTCATAGGCCGAAAGGCAGTCCTGATAGGCTTTTTCCATCTCGCAAGGGGTCATGTTCATCGGTATAACCTCCATCCTTATACGGCTTTATTTTCCGGTGGAGCCGAAGCCGCCGGTGCCTCTGTCCGTGTCGGACAGGTCCTCCACCTCTTCATAGGCCGGGGTCAGCACCGGCGTAATAATCATCTGGGCGATGCGCTCACCGGGCTGAATTGTCTGGGGCTGGCTGCCATGGTTCAGCAGAACCACCCGAACCTCTCCCCGATAATCGCTGTCAATGACTCCCACCTTATTGGCAGGTGCCAGTCCCCGTTTGGCCCCCATACTGCTGCGGGCATAAATCAGCCCCGCGCAGCCCTTGGGCACTTCCAGTGCCAGCCCGGTGGGAACAAAATAGGTTTCGCCGGGGGCAATGGTGATTTCTTCCTCCAGGCAGGCATACAGGTCTGCGCCCGCCGCTTCCGCGCTGCCGTAGGTGGGCAAAATAGCATTGGGTCGCAGCTTTTTCACAGGAATGACGCTCATTTTTTCATTTCTCCTTCCCTTGTCTGCCAGTCCTCCCACAGGACGATCTCCCCTGTTTGGAGCGAGGACGGCACATGAATGATTCTCTGGTTGGACGAGCCGCGGAAGCGGAGCATCAGATTCTTCTTTGCCTCCACAAAGGGGCCGTCCACCAGCACATCCAGATAGCTTAAAAATTCTTTCGTAACCGCCATGTCCCCCAGCCGTCCGCTGAGGATGTCCCGGTCGAACAGGTAGCCAGAAAAGGCCCACACGGACTTTTCCGGAAAGGCTTTCTTCACCTGCCGCAGCAGTTCCACCAGCGCCGGCTGGTTCTGCGGCTCAAAGGGTTCCCCGCCCAGCAGGGTAAGGCCTTTGATATGGGCAGGCTTCAGCATTTCCAGAATCAAATCAATGGTTTCCTGGGTAAAGGGCTGACCGTAGTCAAAATCCCAGGCCACTTCATTGAAGCAGCCCTTGCAATGGTGGGTGCAGCCGGAAACAAACAGGCTCACCCGCACCCCGGGGCCGTTAGCGATGTCGCAATTTTTGATGGTGGCGTAATTCATATCGGTTCTCCCAGCACTTTTTCCGCAATAATATTGCGTTTTTCCAGATACGCCTCCGGTGACACCAGGAAGCTCACCGCATGGGTCGCTCCCTCCACCAGCAGCAGGTATTTTTCTCCGCCACAGGCTTCAAAGCTGCGTTTGGTCATTTCCGGCGGCACGAAGGTGTCATCCAGCCCATGGACAAAGAGAATGGGCCGGGTATTTTTTGCAAGGGTCTGGGTGGTGTGCATTTCCTTCAAACTGAACCCGGCAAACCAGCGGGCGCACAAATCCGTCGCCCACAAAAAGGGCCATGTGGGAAGATGGGTTTGGTGCCGGAACACCGAGGAAATGATTTCCCTGGGCGAAGTAAAGCCGCAGTCGGCAATGAAGCCCTTCACATTCTCCGGCAGCTCCAGTCCCGCCAGGAACATCACCGTCGATGCCCCCATTGAAAGGCCGCTGCACAAAATGGGATAAGCGCCGAAGCGTTCATTGTGCAAGGCAATCCACTGCCGGAAATCTTCGCTTTCTTTCACCCCAAAGGTGATAAATTTTCCGCCGCTGGCCCCGTGGGCCCGCTGGTCCGGCAGGAGGATGTTGAAGCCCTGGTCGTGATACAAATCGAAAACCACGGAAAAATCCTTTGCGCCGCAGCTGTGATACCCGTGGGCAAACACCACCGTCGCCCGGGGTTTTTCCGCCGGAATCCACCAGGCGTGCAGCCGGGTTCCATCGGGGGCGGTGAGGAAAAGTTCCTCCGTTTCATGCTCCCGCAACCACTGGTTGCCTTCTCGTAATTTATCGGAATAATCGTCGCTTTTTGTGGATTTCCCCGGTTTTTTCTTCCATTCTGGTATCCGTTTACAGGCCGCAAAAAATCCGTAGCAACCTACACCGAAGCAAAACGCAACCAGCGCAACCAGAATCAAAACCGCAATCAGCATTCCTTTTCCTTCTTTCCAAGCCGTTCAAACCACCGGAAGGTCAGCGGCCACAGGCAGCCGGCCACCAGCACCACCAGAAAATACCGCACCGCTCTGCCAGGACAGGCCCCCAGCAGCGCCGTCAGCAGAGGCTTCGTTCCCTCTTTGACCACCAGCACAGCAGCAAGGCCGCCCAGCACCTTCAGAAGCTGCGCCCACCACAGAGCCTTCACCGGGAAGTTTACCCACTTTGTGTCCACAAAGTACACCACCAGCATCCCAAAAGTGGCGCCCAGCATGGTGTAGGCATTCTCCACGCCGTGAGTGTAGTTGTATTCATCCATGCCCGCCGGGTCCAGCGCCAGCTCCACAAACAGCAGATAGGCCACGGACAAGCCGCACACCGTCAAAAGCGTCTGCTTGACATACTTTCCGTCATTCAGATAGCGCATGGCCCAAATCAGCCCCAGGGAGCATCCTGCGCCCACCAGCACATCGCTGGGGAAATGGACGCCCAAATACATTCTGGAAAAAGGCACCAGAATCATAATGGCCACAAAAACCCACCGCAAAGCTTTGTTTTTCGTGGTGGAAGCCAGCACGCCGAAGGTACCCACCGCGCTCTGGCTGTGTCCGCTGGGGAAAGAATAGCCCGTGGCGGCAGGCACCGCTCCCTCCACGGGAACAAAGGTGGGGTCCTGCACCCAGGGCCGGGGCACCCGGCACACCAGCTTCAAAAACTGGGTCAGGCCAACGCCGCCGAAGCCAACGCCCAGCACATAGTAACCCCGGTTTTTGTCCACGCACCAGAATACAATCAATGCCGCAACCAGAAAGGCGGTTTCATCGCCAAACTGAGTGATGAACAGCATCAGCTTATCCAGCAGCGGAAAGCGGATACTTTCCAGCAAACGCAAAAATTCCATGCACATTCTCCTTATACTAAGAATGCCACCATTGTAGCACATCTTGCCAAAACCCGCAATCGGTTTTCAAAAAATTAAGGAGGGGCAGTCTGTCCCTCCTTCCCCCATGAGCTCCTTCGGCTTCGCTGGCGCTCCGCTCAGGATGACAATGGGGATGCGTTTTATTTCACAGTATGACAAGGAGGGGCATCGCGCCCCTCCTTCCCTATTTACCAAACCTGTGTAACTTCCAGCTCGTTGCCCAACAGGTACAGCCAGCCGTCAATCACATCCGCCCGCACATCATCATAGGTGCATGGAATGGGAATTTCCTGCAGGACATGGAATGCATAGCCGTCAAAGTGCAGCAGCAGATAGCTGTATCTGCCGTAATACCAATCACACACAGCCAGGCCCAGCAGGTTCTGCTCCCGGTCAATGAAATACGCCTTGTACTCTGAGGAGAAAGCACAGCTGCGCTCGTAAGATGCCACCGGCTTGACCCCCAGCTGGGTTTCCCGGTAGGCTTCAATCTTCAGCTCCCGGTCCTCGTTCAGGCCAATGCCCAGCAGATAATCGCCAAACTGAATCAGCGACGAAGAATAGCCCTCAATGACCGGTGTCTGCTTGTAAGTGATGTTGTGAATGTCCGACAGGTCAAAGTAGTAGACCGGGTCGGTGAGAATCACCACTTCCGCCGTGCAGATATACGCCTTATCTCCATCGAACCGGGCGGAGGTCACTTCCTCCCCATCCGGCGCAAAGTCCACGACGGAGGCCGCCACAAGCCAGGTTTCCAGGTCGATGCAGTAGAGGCTGCAATTCTTTTTCGTTGCAAGGAAGTCACTGGTCACAAGGCCGTTTCCGTATTTCGCCCGGGTGGTACGCTCCCAGGTGCTGGCGGCAACCCGCAGGATACTCCCCTGCTGGTCCAGGGAATACTGATCCTTCACACTGCCTGCCACCTGCACGGAGCCGAGGACTTCCAACTCCTCACCGCGGTAGCGGATGCCGGTGATTTCCGTCATCTGTCTGCGGGTGACGCTGCCGTCCTCATTTTCCGTTTCCTCCACAAAGGCGCGGGTGGCAAAAATGGTGTCTGCCGATACGGAGAGCTGGTCGGAATAGCTCAGCAGCGCCACGGTGTCGTGGACATCCAGACTCTTGCCGTCCATCTTGGCCACCACGGTGTAGGTGGTATTCGAGGGAACCTCGGGGCAGACAATGTTCTCCGCGCCGATAAGCTCCATCTCCTCCCCGCTGCCATAGGTGGGCAGGAAGGTTTCCGGCTTGTCAAAATCCATTGCAGCAACAGGAATGCCGTACCGATAGGTCAGCAGCAATTCCCCATCCACCATGCGGGAGGAAATGTAGCTGCCGGCAAACACCACACTGCCCGCCGGGCGGATGTTGGCCGGGTCGGTCACATCCAGGCTGCAAATTGCGGTGAGCGCGCCCAGGGACTGCTCGTATCCACGGGACAAAACGGTGACGGTGGTGCAGTCGGCAGACAGATACATTTCTGCCTGATAGGTCATTTTATAGTCATCGCCCCACAGGCTCTGCAGGTCAAACTCCCCCACGGAGGCCGAGTTTTCCTTGTCAATGGAGTAGACGGTCAGCTTTTGCTTGGTCAGGTGATAGATGTAGCGGTCGCTGCGTTTGAAAATATCCGCCTCGATAACGCCCGCCACCTGATTGTCCGTCACCTCTTCATAGGTTTCCGGTGTTGCCCCCGGAGCAGACATGGCATCCCCCGAAGCCGCTTCTTCCGTTGTAATCCAATCCGTTCCCGGCACCGCCATGCCATCGGCACTGACCCTCACATTGCTCAGGGCGGAAATCAGCTTCTCATAGTTGTTTTTATATTCCGGCGGCTGGTGGGTTGCCTGATTCAGTCCCTGAATCAGCTTGTAATAGGGGCTTTTTTGATAGCGGGAAACGCTGGGTGCCTCCGTGTCAAAGGGCACAAACAGGGTCAGCGCCACCGCCAGCACCAATGTTCCGGCGCAGGACGCGGCAATGATGCGCCGCCGGCGCTTCATTTTGGCGGCTTTTGCCCGGATGTTATCCATGTGTTCATCAAATGTCTTCATGAGAAATCCCCTCCTGAATCAGTTTTTCCTTCAAGGTGACTTTTGCCCTGGCCAGCAGATTATACACCTGCTTTCGGCTCTTGCCCAGAATACGGCAAACCTGGGGTATGTCAAACCCCTCCAGATAGCACAGCTCCAGCACCTGCCGGTACAAAGGCGGAAGGCTCTGCATGCAGCGGTACAGCGTTTCGTCCCGCTCATTCAAAGCAGCACTGCCTTCCAAATCCCCGCCATGGAGAACTTCCTCCACATCCAACAGGGGCACATCCCGCTTGTGACGGCGCAGATAGTCCACCGCCCGGTTCCGGGTGGTTTTATATAGCCAGGCACGGATTTGTTCCTCCGTTCGGAATTTGCCGCCCTTCACCAGCAGTGCCGCGAAGGCATCCTCCATGGCATCCTCCGCCGCGGCAGCGGATGTGGTGATGGAATAGGCGAAGCAAACAAGCCTCTGCCCGTAGGTACGAAGCAGATAGTCCAGGGTCTGATTGTCCTGCAGATTAAGGTGGCAGCTGCCCACACCGGAATCTGTCATATAATCACCTCTCTACTGTTAAAACGCTGAAGCCGGGGAATTTACTCACCGAAATTATACCAAGGTCGGAAAAAGTTTACAATCCAAAATTGCGCTGTGCCTTGCTTTTTTTCATAATCCCGTTATAATACTAAATAGATTGATTGAAAAGAGGGATGCTTATGTTTTCACAGGAACCCCGCTGCCGTTATGAAAGAAATCAGCTCGGCGAAGTGATTTGCCAGCTTCGGTTTCCGGAAATTCTCACCATCGAAACCAATGTCCCCGCCGATTTTCAGGAGGCCATCCGCCGGGACTTTCCCATTTACTCCTCCCGCAAGGACAACCCGCCTCCCAAACTGACGGGTCAGCCGGGAAATGTCCGGCTGCAGCCCCAGCCCCAAATCAACAACTACCAGTTTGCTTCCGAGGATGGGCGCTGGCGGGTCAATCTCACCAGCAGCTTTATCTCCCTGGCCTGCTCCGGCTACACCTGCTGGGAGGACTTTGCCCAGAAGCTGGATAAGCCCCTGGCTTCTTTCATCCAGCTCTACCGCCCCGCTTTCTTTGACCGGGTGGGCCTGCGGTATCTGAATTTCATTTCCCGCAGGGAGCTGAGTTTGGAGGGCACTCCTTGGCAGGAACTGATTTCCAGCCGGTATCTGGGGTTGCTTTCCGATGAAGAAGTGGCGGAGAGCGCCATTGCCCGCAGCACCGTGGAAGCAGAGCTTTCCCTGCCCGGCGGCTGTCGGGTGAAGCTGCACGCCGGTCCCGGTCTGATTAAGAAAAACGGCGTGGATGACAAGGAAGTGCGCTTCATTTTTGACCAGGATTTGTTCATGGCCGGAAAGGTGCCGGTGAATGTGTCTGCCGGCGCGCTGGAAACCCTGCACCGCCATGCCGGCTCCATCTTCCGGGACGCCATCACGGATACCCTCCACGATGCCATGGAGCCCCAGTCTATATAAGGAGATTTCTATGTTCGGCTATTATTACGGTTTTGATTTGACCTATATCGTGCTGGTGCTTCCCTGCGTGATTTTCGCCATGATTGCCAGCGCCAGGGTCAACTCCACTTTCAAGAAGTATTCCAAGGTGCTGTCCTACCGCCGCCTCACCGGCGCGCAGGCTGCCCAGCGGGTACTCAGCGCCAACGGGGTGCAGGGTGTCCGCATTGAGCGGGTGGGCGGTCACCTTTCCGACCACTACGACCCCAGAACCAATGTCATCCGCCTGTCTGACAGCGTGTATGACTCCACCTCCGTTGCCGCCATCGGTGTGGCCTGTCACGAGGCGGGACACGCTGTGCAGTATGCCCAGCACTACGCCCCCATCAAGCTGCGGGCCGCCATCATTCCCGTCACCAACATCGGCTCCAAGCTGGCCATGCCCCTGATTCTGCTGGGCCTGCTGCTCAGCTTCGGTGAAACCGTTTCCTACGGCTTCGTCTATGCCGGTATTGCCTGCTTTGGCCTGTCGCTGGTGTTCCAGCTGGTGACGCTGCCGGTGGAATTTAACGCCAGCCGCCGGGCCATGAACGCCATTTCCGAAGGCGGGCTTCTGTCCGAGGAGGAGCAGAAGGGTGCCCGGCGCACTTTGACCGCCGCCGCCATGACCTATGTGGCTGCCACCGCCGTGGCGCTGGCTCAGCTTCTGCGGCTGATTGTATTGTTCGGCGGCAGACGGCGGGACGACTGAAAAACTGGAAATCTTTTCCGCTCCGGTATTGACAACCGGGGCGGAATTTTGTATACTCTATCGGTGTGAAAAATATGAAATGTGTGAAAAGGAGGCTGTTATGGCCGGAGGAAAACACATATTGGGCAAATCCAAATCCCAGCGGGTTTTCGGCACCGCCAAGGTGGGCGACCGGGGGCAAATTGTCATTCCCAAGGAAGCCCGGGAGCTGTTCGGCATCAAGCCGGGTGACACGCTGCTGATTTTGGGCGAAGCGGAAACGGGTCTGATTGTTTCCCGCCCGGAGGTACTGAACAATTTGGCATCGGAACTGCTGAATAATGTAAAAAAAGAGGACTGATTATGGAACAATTACTGGAAATGTATCAGGAGATGGGCATCTCCCCCGCCGTCTATGCCTACGGCGAAAACGCGCTGACCCGCCTGCGGGAGCGCTTTGATGCCATCGACAAAATTGCGGAGCACAACCAGGCCAAGGTGGTGCGGGCCATGCAGAAGAACAAGGTTTCCGCCGCCTGCTTTGCCCCCTCCACCGGCTACGGCTATGACGACTTCGGCCGGGACAATCTGGAGCGGGTCTACGCCGATGTGTTCCACACCGAGTCTGCTCTGGTGCGTCCGCAAATCACCTGCGGCACCCATGCGCTGACCATCGCCCTGTCTGCCAACCTGCTGCCCGGCGACGAGTTGCTCTCCCCTGTGGGTCTGCCGTATGACACCCTGCAGGAGGTCATCGGCATTCGCCCCAGCCCCTGCAGCCTGGCGGAGTACGGCGTCAGCTACAAGCAGGTGGATTTGCTGCCGGACGGCTCCTTTGACTATGACCGCATCCGCCAGGCGATTACCCCGAAAACCAAAATGGTCACCATCCAGCGCTCCAAGGGCTATGCCACCCGCCCCACCTTCTCGGTGCAGCAGATTGGGGAGCTGATTGCCTTCTGTAAATCCATCAAGCCTGACCTCATTGCCATGGTGGACAACTGCTACGGCGAGTTTGTGGAAACCATTGAGCCCTCCGATGTGGGCGCGGATATGACGGTCGGCTCCCTCATCAAGAATCCCGGCGGCGGCCTTGCCCCCATCGGCGGCTACATCGCCGGCACCGCCGAATGTGTGGACCGCTGCGCTTACCGCCTGTCCGCACCCGGACTGGGCAAGGAAGTGGGCGCAAACCTTGGTCTGATGACTGCGCTGTATCAGGGCTTTTTCCTGGCCCCCACCGGGGTGGCCGGTGCGGAAAAGGGCGCCATTTTCGCCGCCAACCTGTATGAGCCGCTGGGCTTCCGCTGCGTTCCCAACGCCACCGAGAGCCGCCACGACATCATCCAGGCGGTGGAACTGGGCAGTGAGGAAGGCATGATTGCTTTCTGCAAGGGCATTCAGGCCGCCGCTCCCGTGGACAGCTTCGCCACCCCCTACCCCAGCGATATGCCCGGGTATCTGGACCGGGTAATTATGGCCGCCGGAGCCTTTGTGCAGGGCTCTTCCATTGAGCTTTCCGCCGACGGCCCCATCCGTCCCCCCTATGCCGTCTATTTTCAGGGCGGCCTGACCTGGAATCACGCCAAGCTGGGCATTTTGATGAGCCTGCAAAAAATGGTGGATGCCGGTCTTGTGAACTTGTAATCATAAGCATAAAAAGGAGAGAGAAATATGTCCTGGTTCTTTTTTGCCGTTGCCACTGCCCTGCTCTGGGGTACTGCCGAGCTTTTCTACAAAAAAGGCGCACGCCCCGATGAAAAATACTCCCATCTGAAAATTTGCGTCTGGGTAGGCATTGTAATGGGCGCCCACGCCATTTTCACCCTGCTGACGCAGGATATCCACTATAACCCCATCAACATCATCCGCTATCTCCCCGTTTCCCTGTTCTACATCATCTCCATGGCCTTCTCCTATTTTGGAATGCGCTTTTTGGAGGAATCCATCTCTGACCCCATTGAGAACAGCGCCGGTGTGCTGTGCACCTTGATGTTTGTCGTATTCCTGGGAGAACAGATTTCCACCTTTACCTGGATTGCCATCGCCATTATTACCATCGGCGTGCTGGGTGTCGGCTTTGTGGAAAACCATGGTGAAACCCCCAGAAAGAAGCGTCTGGGAAAAAAGCTGGCCATTCTGGCTTTCTGTATGCCCTTTGTGTATGCCACATTGGATGCCTGCGGCACTTTCCTGGACGACGCTTTCTTCCTGGTGGATGATGCCGCCGCTTCTCCCCTGGTGGATGTGACCAGCGATACGCTGGAAGCCGTTGCCAACACCAGCTATGAGCTGACCTTCGCCGCCTTTGCCCTGGGTCTGTTCATCTTCCTGAAGGCCAAAAAGGTGAAGTTCGGCGCTCCCACACAGCATAAGGACAAGATTCTCGCTGCCGTATTTGAAACCGCCGGTCAGTTTACTTATGTCTACGCGCTGGGCGGAAACGACGCCATTGCAGCCCCCATTTTGTCCTCTGTATGTGTCATTTCCCTGTTGCTTTCCCGGATTTTCCTGAAGGAAAAGCTCAACTGGAAAACCTACATCTTTATTGCCATCGTCATCATCGGCATTCTCCTGCTGGCCGTCAGCGAGGAACTCTAAAAAAGTCAAAACAGCCCCGGAATCGGTGCGTGGTCATCACGCTTCCGATTCCGGGGTTTTTCAATGGAATTGATTCAGAGGATACCGCCGCAGGATGAGAATGTTTTCATCCGGATTTCAGCGTTTGTGATGCTGGGCGTGTTCCTGAATCCATCGGGATTGCAGCTTGCTCAGAATAGCCCCCAGCTGCGCCTGTTCCTCCTGCGAAAGGGCAGAAAGGATTTGACTTTCGTCCACACCGTGTTCCTGCATTTTTTCGCTCTTATGCTCTGCCACCTGGCCGCAGATGGACAGCTGTTTTACCAGTTCATTTTTGCTGTTGGATTTCATTTTCAAATTCTCCTTTTCATTATCAATTCATCGCATTTTCAATATCCGAGAGCATAATGCCCAGGGCGGTAATCCCGCCTTCTGCGGTGTACCAGACATTGGAATGTTCCAGGACAATCACATTGCCATTTTGTGCGGCCTTCGTCATGTGGATGAGTTCATTGTCCAGCACTTCCGCCGCAAGCTGTGCCCCCTGGGTGCCAATGGCGGCATCCCGGTCCATGGCAAAGATATAATCCGGATTCTTATCCAGAACAAACTCGAAGGATGCTTCATTGCCGTGGGAAGAGGTATCCACCCCCGCGTCCACCCCCACATTTTCAAAGCCCAGCTCCCGGCCGATGATGGAGCAGCGGCCGTCGTTTCCAAGCAGGCCAAAGCCGCCGGCATTGACCATGCCCACAATCGCCGTCTTGCCTGCGGCGTGGGCCTTCAGCGCTTCAATCCGGGTGGCGTATTGGCTGAGGAGCGCATCCACCTTCCCCTCCGCGCCAAACAGGGACGCAATGTTTTTTGCGTTCATGGCGGTGCTTTCCACAACGCCTTTTTCCATATCCGTATAGACGATGTAGACCGGGGCGATTTTCACCAGTTCCTCATACATGGCAGCCATTCTGCCGCCGATGAAGATAATTTCCGGCTCGCATTCCATCAGCGCTTCCAAATTGGCCTCCTTTACCGTTCCCAGATTCATCAGAGAATCATCGGTGAGGTAGCTTTGCAGGTAGTCAATGGAGGAACCCTTCGCCACCCCCACAATGCGGTCCCCGTAGCCGATGTTGTCCAGAATGTCCAGCGCGCCTAAATCCAGCACCGCCAACCGCTGGGGATTTTTGGGAAAGGCGACCTCCACCGTCTCCCCGGCACCGTTGCGGGTGGTCAGGGTCACGGTTTCAGACGGTTGTTTGTCCGTTTCCTTTGCGGCAGCGCCGCAGGCGGCCAATAGCAGCAGCATCACCGCGCCGCATACCAGTGCAATTAGTTTTTTCATAAATTTTATCTCCTTTGCTCCGTTAGTAATAAATAGACAGGGGTTTTCCCTGAATTTCCATGATTTCAAAATCCACATTGTAGATTTCCGCCAGATTTTCCTTGGTCATCACTTCCTCCACGGTTCCGTATTTGGCGATTTTTCCGTCCTTAAACGCGCAGATGTAGTCCGAATAAAATGCCGCATAGTTGATTTCATG
>JBGVGH010000160.1:0-5523 GCA_045121575.1 Faecousia sp. | reverse complement strand
CAGCTGCTCACCGTGATGGCGGATGCCATCAGCGAGTGCCGCACGGCTGCGGATCAGTCTGCGGGACTGAACGAGGATGGCGAGGCGGGGCTGCTCCGTCTGACAGAAATCTGGTGCGCCATGCAGGGTACACCGGGCGTTATCATTTTTGAGGGCAGTCAGGTTCAGCTGCTGGCCAATGTGGTGGCGCAGATTTACGCCCACCTGATTCAGCACCCCTTTCACGACCCGGTGGGGCTGGCCCTCTATGTGGAGCTGCACTACATGACAGCCGCCCTCATGCTGGGGGAATGGTTTGATTAAGGAACCACGCCTGCGCTTTACGGACGAGGAACGGGCTAATCCGGCGTTGGAAAAGCCCATCCGCAAGGCGGACAAGGCCGCCGCCAAAGCGGACAGGGCGCAGGCCAAAATCCCTAAAAAGAAAGTCCGGCAGGTGGAGATTGACCAGGAGACTGGAAAGACCACAACGAAGCTGGTACTGGAGGACAAGAAAAAGCCGCCTTCCAAGCTATCCCATACCTTGCGGGATGCCCCTGCCAATATGGTTGCTGGCAAAATTCATAAGGAAGTCCGGGAGAGTGAGCAGGACAACGTGGGCGTGGAAAGCGCCCACAAGTCTGAGGAAGCGGTGGAAACCGGCGCACGGTTGGTGCGGGAGGGGTATCACAGCCACAAGCTAAAGCCCTACCGCAAAGCAGCCCAGGCCGAGCGTCAGCTGGAAAAGGCCAATGTCAGCGCCCTGTATCAGAAGTCTTTGCAGGAAAATCCCCAGTTTGCCAGCAATCCCCTTTCCCGCTGGCAGCAGAAGCAGACCATCAAAAAGCAGTATGCAGCCGCTAAACACGCCGGTCAGACTGCTGGGAATACTGCCAAAACTGCACAGACCACCGGAAAGGCCGCCCGGACAGTAAAGGAAAAAGCACAGCAGGCAGGTGCATTTGTCATGCGCCATAAAAAGGGGTTTCTGATTGCGGGTGCAATTTTCCTGATCCTCTGTCTGCTGCTCAATACCATGTCCTCCTGCTCCATGATGGCGCAGAGCATCGGTTCCGTGATCTCCGGCACTACCTATCCCTCCGATGACCCGGAAATGCTGGCGGTGGAAGCTGATTATGCGGCCAAGGAAGCTCAGTTGCAGACTGAGATCGACAATATTGAAAGCAGTCACCCCGGTTATGACGAATACCGCTACGACCTGGATATGATCGGCCATGACCCCCATGAGCTGGCGGCCTACCTGTCTGCTGTCTTGCAGGGGTACACCCGTCAGAGCGCCCAGGGAGAGCTGGAGCGTGTATTCTCTGAGCAATATCAGTTGACGCTCACCGAGGAAGTGGAGATACGCTATCGGACAGAAACGAGGACCGGTACGAATACTGTCACTGACCCGGTAACAGGTGAAACCTCCACCGAGACCTATGAATACGAGGTGGAGGTGCCGTATGAGTATTACATCCTGAATGTGACGCTCACGAGCAAGCCTATATCCTCTGTTGCCGCAGAGCTATTGACCCCGGAGCAGATGGAAATGTATCAGGTGTACCGGCAGACGATGGGCAACAAGCCCCTGCTGTTTGGCGGCGGTTCCCCGGATATGGGAAATTCCGAAGATTTGACCGGTGTGGAGTTCGTAAACGGTACACGCCCCGGCAATCCGGCGCTGGTGGAGCTGGCGCAGAGTCAGGTTGGCAATGTGGGCGGCTACCCTTATTGGAGCTGGTATGGCTTTGACAGCCGTGTGGAATGGTGCGCCTGCTTTGTGTCCTGGTGCTATGGGCAGGCAGGCTTATCTGAGCCGCGCTTTGCAGGCTGTCAGTCTCAGGGAGTTCCCTGGTTCCAGTCTCATGGGCAATGGGGCGGGCGCGGATATGAGAACATCGCCCCCGGTGACGCTATCTTTTTCGATTGGGACCTTGATGGTTCTGCTGACCATGTGGGTATCGTCATTGGTACAGATGGCAGCCGGGTTTACACGGTAGAAGGAAATTCCGGTGATGCCTGTAAAATCAAGAGCTATGACCTGAATTACGAATCTATCAAAGGCTATGGCCTGATGAACTGGTAACTGAGTTTTTTGAGAAGGAGTGAATGATAATGGCTATGAACAAAATTGACCGCATTGACCGCGAGATCGAAAAGGTCCGCGAGAAGATTGCGGAGTATCAGGAGAAGTTGAAAACTTTGGAAGCACAGAAAACTGAAGCAGAGAATCTGGAAATCGTCCAGATGGTGCGCGCTATGCGGATGACCCCTGCCCAGCTGAACGCTATGTTGTCCAGCGGCATGGTTCCCGGCAGAGCCGCTGTTTCTGCTGATTACGAAGAACAGGAGGATACCGCCCATGAAGCATAAGTATATTTTCAGAACAATGACCGCACTTTGCGCCGCCCTGTTGATTGTGGGCGGCCTTTCTGTTCCCGCCTATGCACAGACACCGGAGGGACAGGATGCCACTAACGATGACAACGTGATTGTGGAGCAGCCGAAAGAGGATACGCCGCCCCTTACGCCGGAGGGCAACGCCGCCCTGGTGGACGATTACGGCGGCAATAAGCAGCTCATCACCGTCACCACTAAGGCAGGCAATTATTTCTATATCCTCATTGACCGGGCAAATGAGGACAAGGAAACTGCGGTCCACTTTTTGAATCAGGTTGACGAGGCCGACTTGATGGCGCTGATGGAAACCGGCCAGACCACCGAGGAGAAGCCCGCCACCTGTAACTGCACGAAAAAATGTGAAGCCGGTGCAGTCAATACCGCCTGCCCGGTCTGTGCAACCAATCTGAGTGGCTGCATAGGGAAAGCTCCTGAACCGGAGGTGACGGAAGAACCGGAGAAGAAACCTGCGGGCCTGAACCCGGCGCTTTTGATCCTGGTGCTTGCCCTGCTGGGTGGCGGCGGAGCCTTTGCCTACTTTAAGCTGGTGAAAAACAAGCCTAAGACCAAAGGCAATGACAATCTGGACGATTATGACTACGGCGAGGATGAAGCGGACCCGGAGGATGAGGAACCCTGGGAGACCGAGGATTCCGATGAACCGGATGCTGACAGGGGCAGCGATGGAGAAAACGAGGACGAACAGATTTGACCCGTTTCACCGACAGCCCTTTTGAATCTATGATGACACGCAGGCCGGAGGGCGGGAGGAACACTTCCCGTCCTCCCTCTTTATCCCCCGGCCACCCCTGTTATGGCTGTGGGACTTACCGTTATGGCCAGCCGTGTGTAGGCTTCTGCCACCGGCAGCTGACCGGATGGCTCAAAGAAAGGAAAAACGAAAAATGAATGTGTTGAGTATCCTTATTAAAACCTTTGCTGTTTTTGATCTGATCATCATTGCTATCTATTTTGGCGGAGACATCTTTTCTACCGTGTTAGGTAAATTTCGGAAAAAGCCTGTGCAGAAGGATGATTTTGAGTTTTACGATGAGGACACCGCAGCTGTCCCATTGTCCATAGATTCCATTCGCCTGCTGTATTCCGGTGATGTGACAGATTTTGTGAAAGAACAGCTCCTTCCCGGAGCAGCAAAGACGATGGATACCCTGGTAGAGAGTGAACGGACAGCAGTTCTCCTTCTGCTTAGCGCCCTGATCGGCTTTCTGAAAGAGGAGGGCCGGATGGATGAACAGAATTTCCCTATGGTGATGGAACTGCTGAACCATGCCAAAGGGACGAAAGAGGACGATGAAAAGGACCCTGTGGATATGCTTCTGGATGAAGAAGCTCGCCATATCCGAAGGGATTATTACAATGACTATCAACGATACCAGCTGATGCAGGTTGATAAAAACCGTGTGATACTGGCCTGCCGTATCATCATCAACGATCTATTGGGGAAATTGTACCGCTATGATTATCGGTTCGGTTATGATCTGCTGTTGACGGAGGAAAACAGTATTGAAAGAAAGCTGTATAACTATGGGCAGGCCGAATGGGAGGACGAAGAATATGAACCATAAACTTGTGATTGCCGAAAAACCATCGGTTGCCCATAGTCTGGCCGCTGTGATCGGTGCCACCGCCCGTAAGGACGGCTATCTGGAGGGAAACGGATGGCGTGTCAGTTGGTGTGTGGGCCATTTGGCTGGGCTGGCCGATGCGGACAGCTATGACCCCAAGTACGCCAAGTGGCGTTATGACGATCTGCCCATCCTGCCGGTAGACTGGCAGATGACGGTGGGCAAGGACAAAAAGAAGCAGTTTGATGTGCTGAAAAAGCTAATGAATGCCCCGGATGTGACCGAGGTAGTGAACGCTTGCGACGCTGGGCGGGAGGGTGAACTGATTTTCCGCAGTGTCTATGAACTGGCAGGCTGCCAAAAGCCTATGAAGCGGCTCTGGATTTCCTCCATGGAGGATTCCGCTATCCGGGAGGGCTTTGCTAACCTGCGCCCCGGTGCAGAGTATGACGGTCTGCGGGATGCGGCCCTCTGCCGCGCCAAGGCGGATTGGCTGGTGGGCATTAACGCCACACGCCTTTTTTCCGTGCTGTACCACCGAACCCTCAACATTGGGCGCGTCATGTCTCCGACACTGGCTCTTATCGTCCAGCGGGAGGCAGAGATCGACGGTTTCAAGCCGGTGCCGTTTTATACGGTGACGTTGGAACTACCCGGTTTCACGGTTGCCGGGGAACGTATGAAGGACAAGGCCGCCGCTGAACAGCTGCAAAGTGCCTGTCAGAGTGCTGTTGCCACGGTCAAACAGGTGGAGCGTAAAGACAAATCGGAAAAGCCGCCTGCCCTCTATGACCTGACTACGCTCCAGCGGGATGCCAACCGGCTGTTGGGATATACCGCTCAGCAGACTTTGGACTATCTACAAAACCTGTATGAAAAGAAGCTCTGCACCTATCCCCGCACGGACAGCCGCTATCTGACTTCGGACATGGCCGAGGGTCTGCCGGTGCTGGTGAATCTGGTTGCTAATGCTATGACCTTCCGAAAAGGAATCGCGATTTCCTGCGATGCCGATGCGGTTATCAACGACAAGAAAGTGACCGACCATCATGCGGTGATCCCCACCCGTAATATCCAAAATGCTGACTTGTCCGGTCTGCCGGTGGGCGAAAGGGCGGTGCTGGAGCTGGTGGCTCTGCGTCTGCTGTGCGCTGTGGCCCAGCCCCATACCTATGCCGAAACTTCTGTCACCGTGGAGTGCGCCGGTGTTGAGTTTTCCGCCAAAGGCAGGACGGTGAAGCATCCCGGCTGGCGGGCGCTGGATGCTGCCTACTGTGCCAATTTGAAGAATACCCCGGAACCGGATAAAGAAACCGAGAGCAAGGCGCTGCCGGAGCTGACCGAAGGCCAGAGTTTGCCCCTGTCCGGTACAGTCGTCAAGGAGGGCAAAACCAGCCCACCCAAGCATTTCACCGAGGATACCCTGCTTTCTGCTATGGAGACTGCCGGGAAAGAGGATATGCCGGAGGATGCCGAGCGTAAGGGGTTGGGAACCCCGGCTACCCGTGCCGGTATTCTGGAAAAGCTGGTGTCTGCGGGCTTTCTGGAACGGAAA
>JBGVGH010000159.1:0-11464 GCA_045121575.1 Faecousia sp. | reverse complement strand
CGGCGTGCGGTATTATGATTTCGACGGCACGGAAAAGGATGTCTTTGAAATCCTCAGCAGCAACGGCATCAATTATATCCGGGTTCGCATCTGGAATGACCCGTATGACGAAAACGGCAACGGCTACGGCGGCGGCAACTGTGACATTGAAAATGCCATTGTCGTTGGCAAGCGAGCCACGGAACACGGTATGAAGCTGCTGGTGGATTTCCACTATTCCGACTTCTGGGCTGACCCCGGCAAGCAGATGGTACCCAAGGCATGGCAGGGCATGAACTTTGAGGAAAAACAGGAGGCACTCTATCAGTACACCCGAGACTGCCTGCAAAAGCTGAAGGCTGCCGGCGTGGATGTGGGCATGGTGCAAATTGGCAACGAAACCAACGGTGCCCTCTGCGAAGAGTCCGCCACCAGCCTGGGCGGCTGGAAGCGGATTATGGAGCTGATGTCCGCCGGCTCCAGGGCGGTGCGGGAGGTTTGCCCCGAGGCCATGGTGGCGGTGCATTTTGCCAACCCGGAAAATGCGGCGAGCTATGAAGGCTACGCCAGAAATCTGGATTATTACGGGGTGGATTACGATGTCTTTGCCTCCTCTTACTACCCCTACTGGCACGGTACGCTGGAGAATTTGTCTCAAGTGCTGTCCAAGGTGGCAACCACCTATGGGAAAAAGGTGATGGTGGCGGAAACCTCCTACGCCTATACGGAAAAGGATACGGATTTTTCCGGCAACACCATCGGAGAAGGCTCCGCCGTGGTCAAAGACTATCCCATGACCATTCAGGGACAGGCAAATCTGGTGCGCAATGTGATTGATACCGTGGTCAACAAAACCACAAACGGCATTGGCGTCTTCTACTGGGAAGGCACCTGGATTTCCGTGGGCACCAATAGCTGGGAAGAAAATTCCGCCAAATGGGAAAAGGATGGCTCCGGCTGGGCTTCTTCCTATGCCGCGGAATATGACCCCAAGGATGCGGGGCAATACTATGGCGGCTGCGCCGTGGACAATCAGGCGTTTTTCGATGCCAATGGTCATGTGACCGAGGCACTGAAGGTGTTTTCTCTGGTGCGCAATGGCAATATTGTGGAAAACAAGGCGGATGCCATTGAAGATGTGAATCTGATTTTTGACCTGAATGGGGAAGTGGTGCTTCCCGACACGGTGAATGCCGTCATGCTGGACAATTCCAAACAGGCACTTCCGGTGCAGTGGGAGAATGTGGACATTGACGCCATGAAAAACGGCGGCGTGGCGCGCTACACCATCTACGGCACCGCCGGCGGCATGAAGGCCACCTGCTATGTGTCCATGGTCAATTTCAATTTCCTGACCAACTGGAGCTTTGAGGAAGGGGAGACCGGCTGGACGGCCCATGCCATTGGCAGCTTCGATGAGCTGTATGTGGAGGACAAGCAGACCGACTCCGTGACCGGCTCCAAGCACTATCATTTCTGGGGTGCCAGCGCCAACAGCGTGGAATTCACGCTGGAGCAGACGGTGGACAATCTGAAATCCGGCACCTACCACTATGAAATATCCATCATGGGCGGCGACGGCGGCGACACCGAAATCTATGCCTATGTGAAAATCAACGGTGAGATTGTGGCGCGGGCGGATACCACCATTACCTATTATAATGAATGGCACACGGCAGTCATCGACCGCTTTGACTATCACGAAGGCGATGTTCTGACGGTGGGACTGTATGTCAAATGCGCCGGCCCCAACGCCTGGGGCAAGATTGACGATGCCAAGCTCAACTCGATGACGGAAGAATAAGGAGGAGAAAAAATGCGTACTTTTTCAAAATGTCTTGCGCTGTTGCTGGCGGCGGCAATGCTGTTGGCACTGGCGGGCTGTCAGCAGCCGGGGGATGAGACGACCTCCAACGGCGGCCAGGTCAAAGACCCCATCGATGATAATTACAGAACCTTCTATCAGATTTTCGTGGGTTCTTTTTCCGATTCCAACGGAGACGGCTTCGGTGATTTGCAGGGCATCATCGATCGCTTTGACTATCTCAACGACGGGGACATGAACTCCGAAACCAGTCTGGGTGTGCAGGGCATCTGGCTGTCGCCCATCTTCCAATCCCCGTCTTATCACAAGTATGATGCCAAGGACTATTATCAGATTGACTGGCGCTTTGGCACCGAGGAGACGCTGAAGGCACTGATTGAACTGTGCCACAGCCGGAATGTGAAGCTGATTCTGGATTTGGCCATCAACCACACCTCCAGCCAGCATGAATGGTTCCTGCAGTTCAAGCAGGCCCGCATCGACGGGGACACGGCCAATCCCTATTACGATTACTATGCCTGCGTGACCGCCGAGGAAAAGGTGGCCGGCAGAACCTATCAGAAAATTGCCGGTGTGGACTGCTGGTATGAGTGCAATTTCTCCGGGGATATGCCGGAGCTGAATTTCGACAACCCGGCTGTCCGCCAGGCAACACTGGACATTGCCAAGTATTATCTGGATTTGGGGGTGGATGGTTTCCGCTTTGATGCGGTGAAGTATATTTACTTCGGGGATACCGCCTCCAGCGTGGACTTCTGGGAATGGTATATGCAGGAGCTGAAAGCCCTCAAGCCCGACATTTATTGCGTCGGTGAGTGCTGGTCGGGCGAAGCGGAGATTCTGGAGTATTACAGTGCCATGAACTGCTTCAACTTCGCGGTTTCCCAGGCCGAGGGCGTGGTTTCCATGGCGGCCCGTGGCGGAAAAATTTCCCAATACACCGGATACATGATTTCCTTCCAGGAAAAGGTGGAGCAGGCCAATCCGGAGGGGATGATGATTTCGTTCTTGTCCAATCATGATATGAATCGAATCGCCGGCAGCTTCCTTTTGGAGCGCAATATGCGCATGGCGGCGAACCTGTATCTGCTGGCACCCGGCTCGCCTGTGATTTATTATGGTGAGGAAATCGGTATGCGCGGCTCCAGAGGCGGAGCCGATACGGATGCCAACCGCCGGCTTGCCATGCTGTGGGGGGACGAGAACTGCGCCCGTGACCCTGTGGGCAGCTCCTATCCCAAGGAAAACCAGATTCAGACCACGGTTGCCGACCAGTTGGAGGATGAAAACAGCCTACTGCGGTATTATTGCCGCCTGCTTTCTATCCGGCACCGGTATCCCGCCATCGCCCGGGGTACTTATCAGGCGGTGGATTGCGAACGGAATTTGGGCGGATTCCTCATCACCTATCAGGGTGAAAATTTGGTGGTTCTGCACAATAATTCCGATGAGCCCATTGTCTTTGACCTGAAAGACTGCGATGTTCTGACGGGTTGGAGCTTCTCCCGGCTCTGTGAAGTCATCGGTTCCGGCAATGCCTCCCTGAATGGCACACAATTGACCATCGATGGCGGAACTAGTGTGTTAATTCAATGAGTTTTTGACAGGGTTGAATGCGTTTTGTAAGAAATGACAAAAAAACATTTTTTACCCGTGCGCTATTGACAAACTTGCCAATGAACACTAAAATGATATGTGCGCTGAAAAACGCAAAACACAATTTTTAGGAGGAAAAAAAGAATGAAGAAAATCATTGCCATGCTGTTGGCACTGGTGATGGTGCTGGGGTTGGTTGCTTGCGCTCCCGCAAACAATACCACGACCAACGGCGCCAAGCCCAGCGAGGGTGGCAAGCCCACCGGCGGTTCCAACACTTCTGCTCTGGAAGGTACTTACGAGATCAAGGTTTGGGTTGCTGAAAAGATTGTTGACCTGACCAAGACTCAGATCGAGAACTTTAACAACACCAACACCGACGGCATCAAGATCGTTGCCAAGGTGGAGGCTGTTGGTGAAAGCGAAGCTGCTACCCAGATGACTACCGACGTGGCCGCCGGCGCAGACCTCTACTGCTTCGCACAGGACCAGACCATCCGTCTGGTGCAGTCCGGTGCTCTGGCCAAGCTGGGTAATGCCGCAAGTGACATCGTGAAGGCTGCCAATGCCGCCGGTGCCGTCGCTGCCGTTACTTCCGACGGCGCTCTGTACGCTTATCCCATGACCGCTGACAACGGCTACTTCATGTACTACGACAAGTCCGTTGTTCAGGAGTCCTCCGTTGACTCTCTGACTGCCATCCTGGCTGACCTGAAGGCTGCGAACAAGTACTTCTCCGTCGAGGCTGAGACCTCCGCCTGGTACATCGCTTCCTGGTTCTTCGCCACCGGCTGCCACTCCGAGTGGATCATGGAAGGCGACCAGTTCAAGAGCGTGGACGACACCTTCAATTCCGACAAGGGCCTGATCGCCGTGAAGGGTCTGAAGGAGCTGTACGACTCCGGTCTGCATGTTTCCTCCTCCGCTGCTTCCGAGTTCTCCAACAACGCTGCCGTTCTGGTGACTGGTATGTGGGCTTACGAGGACATCAAGGGCCAGCTGGGCGACAACATGGGCGTTGCCGATCTGCCCTCCTTCACCGTTGACGGCCAGGACTACCATCTGGGTTCCTACGCCGGCTATAAGCTGATGGGTGTCAAGCCCCAGTCCGATGCCAAGAAGCAGGCTGCTCTGCACAAGCTGGCTCAGTACCTGACCAGCAAGGATTGCCAGTTGGAGCGTTTCAAGGCTCAGTCTTGGGGTCCCTCCAACCTGGAAGCGCAGCAGGACGAGGCTGTTAAGGCCAACGAGGCACTGTCCGTTCTGAACCAGCAGAACCAGTACGCCACCGTTCAGGGCCAGATCCACGGCTCCTGGTGGGACATCGCCAAGGTCATCGGCACCAACGTCAAGAACGCCACCGATGAGGCCGGTCTGAAGAAGGCTCTGGAAGACTACCAGGCTGCCATCGAGGCCGTGTTCACCATGTCCGACGAAGTGAAGAACGCCTTCACCGTGATCGGTCAGGTCAATGGCACCAGCTGGGATACCGACTTTGCCATGACCAAGCAGGAGGATGGCACCTGGAAGTCCAACGAGGCTTTCGAGTTGAAGGCCGGTAACGAGCTGAAGTGCCGTCAGGGCAAGGCTTGGGATGTGGCTTATCCCGCCAGCAACTATGTTGTTGAGGCCGATGGCACCTACTATGTGGTTCTGGATCCCGTTGCCGGCACCGTTTCTCTGCTGCCCGCCTAATTCGGGAACAATCCCTGAAATTAGCATCTAGTATCACCAGGGCCGGAATCCTTGCGGTTCCGGCCCTCTTTGCAAAAGAGGGTTATTTATGAGAAAATACAGTGATTTGGAATTTTTGATGCTTCCAAAGTGGCGGCAGTGGCTGTATGCTTTTGTTTGCTTCCTTGTTGACATTCCCTCCGGTATTTGGAATGGCATCAAAAAAATTGGTTCCTTTATTGTAAAGGCTTGCCTGGCGGTCAAGAATGAGGCCGTCGATATCGTCACCACCTTCACCCGCGGCGACTGGAAGACCAAGGTCTCCTATCTGGTGATGGGCTTTGGCAACCTTGCACGGGGGCAGATTCTCCGTGGCCTGCTGTTTTTGGCCTTTGAAGGTGTGTTCATCTTCTACATGATTTTCGCCGGTGTCCACTGGCTGAGCCAGTTGGGCAGTCTGGGTACCGTAGGCCCTTACGAGGTTTACGATGAAATTTACGACTCCTACACCACCGTTTACGGTGACAATTCCTTCAAAATCCTGCTCTATGGCGTTTTGACCATCTTCTTTATCATTGCGTTCCTCTACACCTGGAGAGTGAATGTGAAGCAGAACAAAATCGCGGAATCCATCCTCCGCTCCGGCAAGAAGCTCAAGAGCGGCAAGGACGACCTGCGCAGCATGGTGGACGACCAGTTCCATGCGACTCTGCTTGCCCTGCCTATGCTGGGTATTTTCATGTTCACCGTTGTCCCCATGGTGTTTATGATTTTGGTGGCCTTCACCAACTATGACTTCATGCACAATGGTTACACCAACAACCTGTTCCACTGGGTTGGCATGGATAACTTTAACGAGATGCTCTTCTGGAGCACCGGCGGTACCAATTACTCCGCCACCTTCGGCGAAGTTCTGGTGTGGACCCTGATGTGGGCCTTCTTTGCAACCTTTACCAACTATTTCCTGGGTATGGGCGTTGCAATGATGATCAACAAGAAGGGCATCCGCATTAAGAAGTTCTGGCGTACCTGCCTGGTTCTGACCATTGCAATCCCTCAGTTTATTTCTCTGCTGTATGTTTCCAAGATGTTTGCCAAGAACGGCATCATCAATGGCTTCCTGCTGGATTGGGGCTGGATCAAATCCCCCTTGCCCTTCTGGGAGGATCCCACCTGGGCCCGTATCACCGTGATCATCGTCAACATCTGGGTTGGTATTCCTTATCTGATGCTGGTGGCTACCGGTATTCTGATGAACATCCCCGCCGACCTGTACGAGTCCTCCAAGATCGACGGTGCCGGCCCCTGGAAGCAGTTTAGCAAGATTACACTGCCTTATATGCTGTTCGTCACCGGCCCCTACCTGCTGACCCAGTTCACCGGTAATATGAACAACTTCAATGTGATCTACCTGCTCACCGGCGGTGGCCCCAACTCCACCGGCGTGGTTGTCGGCAATCGTGGCGAGACGGATTTGCTCATCACCTGGCTGTTTAAGATGGCCACCGGTGCGGATGGCGACTACAATACCGCCTCGGTTATCGGTATTTTCGTCTTTATTGTGGTAGCCGTTCTGTCCCTGATTGTTTACGGCCTGCTGCCCTCTAACAGAAATGAGGAGGATTTCCAATGAGTAGAAATGATTTGCCCACCATGCCTCCGAAGCTGAAGCGTCACATGGGTATCAAGGCTTCCAATGCCATCAGCAATACCCTGATCCATGTCCTGCTGACCGTCATTACCATCATCTGGCTGTTCCCCTTCGCCTGTATCGTGTTGCAGTCGTTCCGCTGCGAGAATACCATGATGGTCGACTATATTATCCCCAAGCAGTGGGGCCTTGATAACTACCAGCGGCTTCTGACTTCCAATTTCCCCAAGTGGTACGCCAACACCCTGATTGCTGCCATCGCAACCGCTGTGCTGCAGACCATCATCGTGCTGTGCATGAGCTATACGCTGTCCCGTTTCCGCTTTAAGCTGCGCAAACCCTTGATGAAGTTTATGCTCATTCTGGGTATGTTCCCCGGTATGTTGAACATGATCATTCTGTACAATGTGCTGAAAGACCTGGGCCTGACCAATGCCAACGCTCTGCCTGGCCTGATTTTGGTCTATGTTGCTTCCTCCGGTATGGGCTACTATGTGTCCAAGGGCTTCTTTGACACCGTTCCCAAGTCTTTGGACGAGGCTGCCCGTGTCGACGGTGCCACAAGACTGCAGATTCTCACCAAGGTGATCCTGCCGATGGCAAAGCCGATTATTATTTACACCGTTCTGACCGCCTTCATGGCTCCCTGGGGCGACTTCGTGTTTGCCCGCTACATTTCCTTCATGGACACCCAGGGTATGAATGTGGCCGTGGGTATGTTCAGCTGGTTGAACCAGGACCAGATTGCCTCCATGTATACCACCTTCTGTGCCGGTGGTGTGGTGGTTGCTCTGCCTGTGGCCCTGCTGTTCATCTTCCTGCAGAAATACTATGTTGAAGGCGTTACTGGTGGCGCTGTCAAGGGTTAAGCCCTAAGAGAAGGAGAGTTATTATGGCTAGTGTAAAATTAACCAATGTTAAGAAGGTTTATGATAACAATGTTGTGGCGGTTCACAACTTCAACCTGGACATCGCCGATAAGGAATTTATCGTTTTCGTCGGCCCCTCCGGCTGCGGTAAGTCCACCACATTGCGTATGATTGCCGGTCTGGAAGAGATTTCCGGCGGTACCGTGGAAATTGACGGCGAAGTGGTCAATGACCTGCAGCCCAAGGATCGTAACATCGCCATGGTTTTCCAGAACTACGCACTGTATCCCCACCTGACCGTCTTTGAGAACATGGCCTTCAGCCTGCGTCTGAAGAAGGTTCCCAACGATGAGGTCTTTAAGCGTGTTACCGAAGCTGCCGAGGTGCTGGGCATTACCGAGTATCTGACCCGGAAGCCTCGCGCCCTGTCCGGCGGTCAGCGTCAGCGTGTGGCCATCGGCCGCGCCATGGTGCGTGATTCCAAGGTGTTTTTGATGGACGAGCCTCTGTCCAACCTGGATGCCAAGCTGCGTAACCAGATGCGTGCCGAAATCATTCTGCTGCGTCAGAAGATTGACACCACCTTCATCTATGTTACCCACGACCAGACCGAGGCTATGACCTTGGGCGACCGCATCGTCATCATGAAGGATGGCTACATCCAGCAGGTCGGCACCCCCACCGAGGTGTTCGATATGCCTGTGAACCTGTTCGTTGCGGAGTTCATCGGCGCACCCAAGATGAACATTTTCAAGACGGAGCTGGTTGTGGAAGGCGGCAAGTACTTCCTCAAGCCCTACGGCGCCAAGATCGAAGTCACCGGCCAGAAGGCAGAGACCCTGCGCAAGAAGGGTGTGGGCTCCAGAGATCTGCTGCTGGGCATCCGTCCCGAGCATCTGACCCTCACCGACAAGAACAATCCTGCCGCCATCGCCTGCACCATTCAGGTCAGCGAAATGATGGGATCCGAGCTGCATCTGCACGTTCTGACCAAGAGCGGCGACAAGATGATTGTCCGTGTTCCCACCGTCACGCTGGAAGATGACCAGCGCCGGGATATGGTCTACGGCCACACCATCTATGTCACCTGCGAGAGCAAGACCATGCACTTCTTCGACGAGGAATCCCAGAAGAACCTGCTGGTTGACTGATCATGAATCCAGAACCGCCACCGGGAAATCGGTGGCGGTTTTGCATGGAATATACTTGTTTTTTCTGAAAATTATGATATAATTTAGACTGATATAGCACGGGCATTGCCGTGAAAACAGGGAAAGGGAATCGGCATATTGCCGAGAAAGAGGATGTATGAAAATTCAAAATGAGATGAAAACCCGGCTGGATGCCGGTTTTGAAGCTGTATTTGGCGCTCAACCCCAGCGTTATTTTTCTGCCCCTGGCCGGACGGAGATCGGCGGCAATCACACCGACCATCAGCGCGGCTGCGTGCTGGCAGGTGCCGTGAATCTGGACACCGTGGCGGCTGTCCGTGTGAACGGCACCAACTCCATCCGGATTCAGTCCAAGGGCTATCCTTTGTGCGAAGTGGATTTGAGTGTGCTGACCCCGGTGGAAGCGGAAGTCAACAGCACCATGGCCCTGATTCGTGGTGTGGCGGCCCGGTTTACCCAGCTCGGCTGCAAGGTGGAGGGCTTTGATGCCTACTGTGAATCCACCGTTCTGCCCGGTTCGGGACTCAGCTCCTCCGCCGCCTTTGAGGTGCTGGTGGGCACCATCGTCAACCACCTGTTCTTTGACGGCCGGGTGAGCCAGCCGGAGATTGCCATGATCGGCCAGTATGCGGAGAATGTGTTCTTCGGCAAGCCCTGCGGCCTGATGGATCAGACCGCCTCCGCGGTGGGCGGCATGGTGACCATCGATTTCGCGGACAAGGAGCATCCTGTCATCGAGCCGGTGGCCTTTGACTTTGCCGCCTGCGGCCACGCCCTGTGTGTCATCGACAGTGGCGCAGATCATGCGGATCTGACCGACGAGTACGCCGGCATCACCAATGAATACAAGTCGCTGTGCGCCTACTTCGGCAAGGAAGTGCTGACCCAAGTGCCGGAGGAAGATTTTTACGCCGCCATTCCCGCCCTTCGCAAAGCCTGCGGAGACCGGGCTGTGATGCGGGGTATTCATCAGTACATGGAAAACAAACGGGTGAAAGCTCAGGTTGCGGCTCTGCGCCGTGGGGATTTCGATGCGTTCCTTGCCCTGATTAAAGAGAGCGGCTTCAGCTCCTATATGTATCTGCAAAATGTGATTCCCGCAGGTTATGTTCAGCATCAGGACATGGCGGTTGCGCTGGGCCTGTGCGAGCATTATTTGCAGGGAAAGGGTGCTTACCGTGTCCACGGCGGCGGATTCGCCGGAACGGTGCAGGCGTTTGTACCCTTTGAATTGCTGGAATCCTTCCGGGCGGGCATTGACGGCGCGCTGGGGGAGGGGGCCTGCCATGTGCTGTCCATCCGTCCCGAAGGCGGCGTGGAACTGGAAGTATAAAAGAAAGGCGGTGAAGGCTCCGTGAGACAGGCAAGGCGTGTTCTTTCCGCCGAAATGGTGGATTTTTATACAGTCGCATTCCGGCTCAGCGCCAAGGTGCGTCCTGCTACAATGAAGCGGGTGAAGCTGTTTGACGGCGAGCGGGAGGTGGCGGCGGTTCTGACCCCCGGCGAAAAAGGGGATACGGATCGGGGCTTTTTCACCACCGTGCAGAAGCTGGATTTGACGGCCGGCTATTATGTGAAGCTGGACGGCTTCGGCGCAAAGGATGTTATCCCCACAAAAATCTTTGATTGCCCGGAATTTGTTCAAAAATATGTGTATTCCGGGAATGATTTGGGGGCTGTTTTGGGTGAAAACAGCACTACCTTCAAGGTGTGGGCACCCACGGCATCTTCTGTGATTTTGAACCTGTTTGCCGCCGGGGACACTGTCCCGGCTTATGCCCATATTCCCATGACAAAAGGGGAGCGGGGCGTGTGGGAAACCATCCAGCCCTGCGGCCACGGCACCTACTACAATTACACCGTAACCACCGCGGTGGGAACTCAGGATGCGGCGGATATTTATGCAAAGTCCGCCGGCGTTAACGGCGACCGCAGCATGGTGATTGACCTTTCCAAAACCAACCCCTCCGGTTGGGCGGAAACCCGGCGGATGCAGCCGAAGCGATACAGTGATGTGATTCTCTGGGAGGTTCATGTCCGGGATTTCAGCAACCGCATTGCCGCATCCCGGTACCCCGGCAAGTATCTGGCCTTCACCGAGCAGGGACTGCGAAACGAAGCGGGTATTCCGGTGGGCGTGGATTATCTGAAGGATTTGGGCGTGACCCACATCCATCTGTTGCCCATTGCGGATTACGCCACGGTAGACGAGGCCCACCCAGAGCGCAGCTTTAACTGGGGCTATGACCCGAAAAACTACAATGTGCCCGAGGGTAGCTACAGCACCGACCCCTTCCACGGCGAAGTCCGGGTGGAGGAGCTGAAAAGACTGGTCTGCGCCCTCCATGATGCCAACTTGGGCGTGGTGATGGATGTGGTGTATAACCATACCTACGAGGGAAACAGTTCTTTCAATAAAATCGTTCCCTACTACTATTACCGCTTTGAGCCGGACGGCACTTATCAGAATGCCACCGGCTGCGGCAATGACACCGCCTCCGAGAGACTCATGTACCGCAAATTCATGGTGGACAGCGTGAGCTACTGGGTGCGGGAATACAAGCTGGACGGCTTGCGGTTCGATTTGATGGGCCTGCATGATTTGAAAACCATGGAGCTGATTGAGCAGGCGGTGCATTGCGTCAATCCCCACGCCATCATCTATGGCGAAGGCTGGGACATGGGTGCCACCCTGGAT
>JBGVGH010000158.1:0-45925 GCA_045121575.1 Faecousia sp. | reverse complement strand
TGTTTTTCTGCTTAACATCTGTTACTATAACCATGGCGATTGAGTTCCTTTCGTTAGACTTGGGTTGTGGTGACTTTATTCTAACAAACTCAATCGCTTTTTTCTATTCACTTAGTCTCACATCAATTGTAACGCTACAATAAACGGTATTTTATTTCGCACAAATGACTTGACATTTGCATAGATATGGTATACGATAATCAAACTCTTTGCACTGCATTACATTCCGTATGGAATGCGAGATCAACAGTACAAACTGAGCAGGCGATGAACCGTTATGGTCATGGGGCCGGGCCGCCGTTGCGGCAGCAGAATGTGAGTGACGCACATCTGTGGGACAGTTGTATGTTCCATGGGTGTGCTTTTTTATCCATTGGAACAAACTATCTCAAATGGGGTGCCTATAAGAGAAAATTCATCACTGCTTATGGCAGAATATGGAGGGTTCTTTTATGACAACCAACAAAGAAGAAAACACCAACAAAAACGGACAAACCATCAACGAAACCGCAGTCATCCGAAAACTGTCGCTGGTCAGTATCCTTGGCAATGCCGTGCTTTCGGGCTTCAAGCTTTTCGCCGGTATCTTTGGCCACTCCGGGGCGATGATTTCCGACGCCATCCATTCGCTGTCGGATGTGCTGACCACGGTGATTGCCTTCATCGGGGTGAAAATCTCCCAGAAGGCGGCAGACAGCTCCCATCCCTACGGCCATGAGCGCATCGAATGCATTGCATCCCTGTTTTTGGGTCTTTTGCTGATGGTCACGGGCCTGGGTGTTGGCAAGGCGGGACTTACCAATATTATCTCCGGGGATTATGAGCACCTCGCTGTCCCGGGGGTCATTGCGCTGGTAGCGGCAATTGTTTCCATCCTCGGAAAAGAGGCGATGTACTGGTATACCCGCCACTATGCCAAGCTGATCAATTCCGGTGCCTTTATGGCAGATGCCTGGCATCATCGCTCGGACGCGCTTTCATCCGTGGGCTCTCTCATTGGCATCGGTGGCGCCATGCTGGGTGTTCCTGTGATGGACAGCATTGCCAGCGTGGTCATCTGCCTGTTCATTTTGAAAGTATCTTTCGACATCTTGAAGGATGCCATTTCCAAAATGCTGGATACCTCCTGCGGGGAGAGCTACGAAAAGTCCCTGCGGGAATTTATCGCAAGCCAGCCGGATGTGGTCTGCGTGGATGTACTGCGCACCCGGATGTTTGGAAATATGGTGTATATCGATGCAGAAATTCAGGTGGATGGCAACAAACTCCTGCGGGAGAGCCACGCCATCGCCGACCAGGTGCACAACCGGGTAGAAGAGCAGTTTCCCAATGTCAAGCACATTATGATTCATGTGAATCCCACGCCATAATATTGTCAGAAAAGGGGTTGTCTCGCGGGGAGGCAGCCCTTTTTTACATGTTAGCGGAAAGCAATAGAAATTCGACGAGGGTGTGGGCTGGAAAACTGCCTAAAACATGGGGAATATTTATTGACTTTTTTGTGCTAAGTGTTAAAATGATTAATAGCGTATCATTGACTTACAGTCCTTTCCAAGGTCTGACAGGTGAGGAGAAAGCATTTATGAATACCTATCTCGGCATTGAACTGGGTTCTACCCGAATCAAGGCGGTAAGCATTGATGAAAAATATGTTCCCATATCTTCCGGGGACTATACATGGAAAAGTGCCTATGAAAACGGCATCTGGACTTATTCTCTGGACGAAGTCTGGAAGGGACTGAAGGCAGCCCTTGCAGGCATCAAAAACCGGGAAAGCATTGCCGCCATGGGCATTTCCGGCATGATGCACGGCTATCTGGCCTTTGACGAAAACTGGAATCTGCTCACGCCTTTCCGCACCTGGCAGAACACCATCACAGGGCAGGCCGCGGCGGAACTGACGGAAGCCTTTGGCTTCAACATCCCTCAGCGGTGGAGTGTGGCGCATTTGTATCAGACGGTGCTGAATGGGGAGAAACATGTTCCCCAAATCGCCCACATCACCACTTTGGCAGGCTTCGTCCACTATCGGCTGACTGGCATCAACGCCGTGGGCATTGGCGAAGCCTCCGGAATGTTCCCCATCGACAGCGAGGGTGGCTGCTACGACGAGGAAATGCTGCGCAAATTTGAGAAGCTGACGGAAAATCAGCCATGGAATATCCGGGATATTCTCCCCGCTGTGCTGATGGCAGGGCAGGAGGCAGGCAGCCTGACCGAACAGGGCGCAGCTCTGCTGGATAACCTGCTGTCTCCCGGAATTCCGCTGGCACCTCCCGAGGGCGACGCGGGCACCGGCATGACAACGACAAACGCGGTGGCACCCAGAACCGGCAATGTGTCCGCCGGAACCTCCATTTTCTCCATGGTGGTGCTGGAGCATCCGTTGGAAAAGGTTTATGAAGAAATTGACATGGTGACCACCCCCACGGGCAAGCCCGTTGCCATGGTGCACTGCAACAACTGCACCAATGACAGTAACGCCTGGGTGGGCATCCTGAAAGAGACGGCTGAGCTGCTGGGTGCTGACCCCTCTGACGGTGAGGTCTACACAAAACTCTACGAAAAGAGCCTGGAGGGCGACCCGGACTGCGGCGGCGTGCTGGTGTGTAACTACATGGCAGGCGAGGGCGTGACCCATCTGGACGAGGGCCGTCCCATGGTCATCCGCCGCCCGGACAGCAAGTTCACGCTGGCAAACTTCTTCCGCGCGACGCTCTATTCCACCATGGCGACCTTAAAAATCGGCATGGACATTCTGGCAAAAGAAAATGTCGCTATCGACAGCCTCACCGGCCACGGCGGCCTGTTCAAAACCCCGGTGGTGGGGCAGAAGTACATGGCGGCGGCCTGTAATGCGCCGGTCACCTGCATGGAAACCGCAGGCGAGGGCGGCCCCTACGGTATGGCCCTGCTGGCGGCATATATGGCAAACAGGGCCGAGGGCGAAACGCTGGAAAGCTATCTGAGCAACCGGGTCTTCGCGGATGCCAGGGGAACGACTATGGAACCGAATCCGGCAGATATTGCGGGATTCAATCAATACATCGAAGCATTTAAGACCTTGCTGGATGTGGAACGCAAAGCTGTGGAAGTCATTTAAGGAGGAAAACAAAATGAACTACAATTTCTGGTTTGTCGTCGGTTCGCAGGATCTGTACGGCGAGGAAGTTCTGAAAACCGTTGCCCAGCGTGCCGGGGAAATGGCAGCCCAGATGAGCAAAAGCCTGCCGTATCCGCTGGTTTATAAAGTCACGGCGATGTCCAATGCGCAAATTACCGAGATCATCAAGGAAGCCAACTACGATGATTCCTGCGCCGGTATCATCACCTGGTGCCACACCTTTTCTCCCAGCAAAATGTGGATTAACGGCCTTGTGAACCTGCAAAAGCCCTGGTGCCACTTTGCTACCCAGTACAACCGGGAGATTCCCAATGACGAAATCGACATGGATTTCATGAACCTGAATCAGGCCGCCCATGGTGACCGGGAGCATGGCTTTATCGGTGCCCGGCTGAGAATGCCCCGGAAGGTGGTCGCGGGCTACTGGAAGGATGAAAAAGCTCTGAAGCGCATCGGCGACTGGATGAAAGCCGCTGTCGGCGTTGCCGTCTCCAAATCCATGAAGGTCATGCGCTTCGGTGACAATATGCGTCAGGTTGCCGTCACCGAGGGCGACAAGGTGGAAGTCCAGGCAAAGCTGGGCTGGCAGGTCAACACCTGGGCAGTGGGCGATCTGGTCAAAGAAATGAGCAAGGTCACGGAAAGCGAGATCGATGCTCTGGTTGCCGAGTACACCGCCAAGTATGTGGTAAACACTGAAAACATGGACGCCATCCGCTATCAGGCGAAGGAAGAAATCGCCATGAAGAAGATGATGGATGCCGAGGGCTGCAAGGCGTTCTCCAACACCTTCCAGGATCTGTATGGCATGGAACAGCTGCCGGGCCTTGCCTCTCAGCACCTGATGGCTCAGGGCTACGGCTACGGCGGCGAGGGCGACTGGAAAGTCTCCGCCATGACCGCCATTCTGAAAGCCATGGGCGAGAACGGCAACGGTGCTTCCGCCTTCATGGAGGACTACACCTACCATCTGGTGGAAGGCCAGGAATATAGTTTGGGCGCTCACATGCTGGAGGTCTGCCCCAGCCTGGCTGACCCCAATGCTCCCATCAAGATTGAAACCCATCACTTAGGCATTGGCATGAACGAGAAGGACCCCGCCCGTCTGGTGTTCGAGGGCAAGGAAGGCGACGCCATTGTGGTGTCCCTCATCGACATGGGCGGCAGGCTCCGGCTGATTTGTCAGGACATTCACTGCGTCAAGCCCATTATGCCCATGCCCAACCTGCCTGTTGCCCGTGTTATGTGGCAGGCCGAGCCGAGCCTGACGGAAGGCGTGGAGTGCTGGATCACCGCCGGTGGTGCCCACCATACCGTTCTGAGCTACGATGTGACCGCCGAGCAGATGCGCGACTGGGCGCGGATGATGGATATTGAGTTCGTCCACATCGGCAAGGATACCACCCAGGAGACTCTGGAAAAGGAGCTGTTCCTGATGGATCTGGCCTGGAAGCTGAAATAAGGTGCGCCTATGCTGGAAGAATTGAAAGAACTGGTTTGCAAAGCAAACTTAGAACTGCCGAAATACGGCCTTGTCACCTTCACCTGGGGCAATGTGTCCGGCGTAGACCGGGAGCGTGGCCTGATGGTCATTAAGCCCTCTGGCGTGGAGTACGACCGCATGACCCCGGAAGATATGGTGGTAGTGTCCCTTGCGAGCGGCGAGAAAGTGGAGGGGAAATGGAAGCCCTCCTCCGACACCGCCACCCATGTGGCGCTGTACAACGCCTTCCCGGAACTTGGGGGCATCGTCCATACCCACTCCCGGTGGGCCACCACCTTTGCCCAGACGAAAATGGGCATTCCTGCATTGGGCACCACCCATGGAGATTATTTCTACGGAGAGATCCCCTGCACCCGGCTGATGACTTCCGCTGAGATTGCCGGGGAATATGAAAAAGAAACAGGGAATGTCATTGTCGAAACATTCCAAAGCAGGGGCATTGACCCCGTGCAGGTTCCGGCGGTGCTGGTTGCCTCCCACGGTCCCTTCACCTGGGGAAGTGACCCCATGAACGCGGTGCATAACGCCGTGGTCTTAGAAGAGCTGGCTTTTATGGCCTACCATACGCTTCAACTGAACCCGTCGATTTGCCCCATGCAGCAGGCGCTTCTGGACAAGCACTACCTGCGCAAGCATGGTAAGAATGCCTATTACGGGCAGTAAAGCAGAAAAACCAGATACCCCAATCGGGTGTCTGGTTTTTCTGTTTCAAATTGGAAACTGCGGGGGCATTTTGATTTGAGCACACCTGCAAATCATGGTGCAGCTGGCGATTACCGACAAAATCAGTGTTCTTGCACAAAAATATTCGATTTTGCATCCGACAATTGTTTATATTTCCATTATGCTGTGTTGACAAGGGGAAAAAACAATGCCATAATGGCAATATGGATTTGATACAGGGAGGAAGCTTTATGAGCAGGACTTTGTTGGATTTCGTGGTTTCAAAAAAACACCACCAGTACCGAAAGGACTATCCCCAATATGAGCATTTGGGCGCAGAATACAGCGCACTGGGCCTGCCGCCCAAGGAGCGCATGACCCGGCGATTTGAACTGCTGGCCTCTTTGGAGAAGCCGGTGCTGCTTCCCGATGAGCGCATCGCTTTCCTGCGCACGGTGAAGAAGATTCCGGACTGCTTTACCCCGGAGGAATGGGCCGAAATTCGCCGCAGCCACTACATTCACGAGCTGGGATACATGTCCAATCTGTCACCGGACTATGAGGGCGTGATTCGCTGCGGCTTGCTGGAAAAGCGGAAATCCGCCGACGAATATGGGCAGAGAGTGATTGACGCCATCTTCTCTCTGGCGGACCGATACCAATTGGAGGCAGAAAAGCAGGGGAAAACCGAGCTGGCGGCCGTTTTGAAAACGGTGCCCCGTTACGGTGCCACCAGCTTCTATGAAGCGCTGCAATTCTTCCGCATCCTCCATTTCAGCCTTTGGCTGGAGGGAAATTACCACAATACGGTGGGACGGTTTGACCAGTACATGTATCCCTATTTGAAGGCAGATATGGATAAGGGGCTTTACACCGAGGAAACCGCGCTGGAACTTCTGGAGGATTTCTTCATCTCCTTCAACAAAGACAGCGACCTGTATCCCGGCGTGCAGCAGGGGGACAACGGCCAGAGCATGGTGCTGGGCGGCATGACCGCAGACGGCGGGGAAGGATTCAACCTGCTGTCCCGTCTGTGCCTGCAGGCAAGCAGAAATCTGCTGCTGATTGACCCGAAAATCAATCTGCGGGTCAGCAAAAACACGCCCTTGGAAATTTATGAGCTGGGCACCCAGCTGACCAAAGCGGGTTTGGGATTCCCCCAGTATTCCAACGATGATGTGGTCATCGACGGCCTGATTCGGCTGGGCTACAGCCCGGAGGATGCAAGGGACTATGTGGTCGCCGCCTGCTGGGAGTTCATCATTCCCAAGGTGGGGGCGGATGTGGCAAACATCGGGGCTCTGTCTTTCCCCAAGGTGATTGACACCTGTCTGCATCGCCATCTTTTGACCTGCGACAGTTTTGAAAGCTTCATGGAAAAGGTGGGACAGGAGATTCAGCAGGAATGCAATGCCATTTGCGATTCCATCCGGGATTTGTGGTTCGTTCCGTCCCCCTTCATGAATATTCTCATGGATGGCGGCATCTACGAGGGCGGAAAATACAATAATTTCGGTATCCACGGAACCGGCATTGCCACCGCGGCGGACTCGCTGGCGGTGATTGAAAAATATGTGTTTGAGGACAAGACCATCTCCAAACAGGAGCTGCTGGAAGCGGTGGACAGTGATTTTGAAAAGCACAGCCACCTTTTGCCGATTGTGCGCTATGAAGCGCCCAAAATGGGCAACAACGACGACCGTGCCGACCAGAAGGCGGTGACCCTGCTGGATATGTTTGCCGGGGCATTGGAGGGAAAGGTCAACTGCCGGGGCGGCATCTACCGGGCAGGCACGGGCAGCGCCATGTACTATCTGTGGCACGCAAATGAAATCGGCGCATCTCCCGACGGCAGAAGAAAAGGGGAGGCCTTCGGCACCAATTTCTCTGCCAGCCTGTTTGCTAAAATCAATGGCCCCATTTCGGTTATCAAATCCTTCACCAAGCCCCATTTCCAAAATGCCATCAATGGCGGCCCGCTGACGCTGGAATTTGCCTCCTCCATGTTTGAAAGTGAGGACAGCATCCGAAAGGTTGCCATGCTGGTCAAAACCTTTGCCGACCTGGGCGGGCACCAGCTTCAGCTCAACGCGGTGAACACGGAGCTGATGAAGGACGCTCAGCTGCATCCCGAGCGGCACCGGCAGCTGGTGGTGCGCATCTGGGGCTGGAGTGCCTATTTCGTGGAGCTGGACAAGGAGTATCAGGACCATGTGATGCAGCGCCAGCAGTACAGCGTGTAAGGATCAGGCACATGGACGGCGTTATTTTTGATATGAAGGAGTTTTCCATCCATGATGGTCCGGGAGCCAGAATCACGGTGTTTCTGAAAGGATGCCCGCTGCGCTGCCGGTGGTGCCACAATCCGGAGGGGCTAAGACCTCAGCCTCAGCTGATGTACAACAAAAACACCTGTGTTCACTGTGGTGCCTGCCGCATACCCTGTGCGCATCCGGAATGCGCCCCCTTTGGGCGGTGCATCCATTCCTGTGCCAACGGCTGTCTGCGCGTGGCGGGGAAACGCATCAGTTCCGGGGAACTGGCCCAGACGCTGCTTGAAAATGCGGATGTGCTCACCCTGACCGGGGGCGGCATCACTGTGTCCGGGGGCGAGCCTATGCTGCAAAGCGATTTCGTGTGCGAGCTGGCAGACAAACTGCCCGGTGTGCATAAGGCGCTGCAAACCAGCGGTTATACGGATTTGGAAACTTATAAAAAGGTGGTCAGCCGCTTTGACTATATCATGCAGGACATCAAGCTGGCAGACGACGGGCTGCACCGGCAACCGGTGTTTCCAACGAGAAAATATTGGAAAATGTTGGATATTTGAAGAAAAGTGGCATAAATTTTGTGTTTCGGGTTCCGCTGATTCCCGGCATTACCGATACGGAGGAGAACCTGCGGGCCATTTCCCAAATCGTGGGGGACTGCCCGGTGGTGCTGCTGCGGTACAATGCACTGGCCGGAGCCAAATATGAGATGCTGGATATGGCGTTTTCCCTGGGGAAAAGGGAAAACCGGGCGGAGGACTTTACCCGGTTTTTCCGAAACGCCAGAATGGAGTAAGTATGAAGATTGTGAAAAAATATGTCCGCCGGGTGGAGGGCAAAATCCGGGAAACCATGCTCAATGTGACCGAGAAGCAGTTTGGCGCGGTGACGGCCGTGTATGTGGACGGGGTGGCGTCCAGCGCGCTGGACAGCAGTTTTGGCGTGGGGGTGGAGTTTGCGCCGGAAAATGTGGAAAGCTGGATGGCAGATTACCGCCATTCGGAATTCTGGTGCAGCCCGGCCTTTGGCACCGGGCTGGACGGCGTGCCCGACGAAACCCAGGGCCTGATTTGCAAAAAGACGGACGGCAGCTTCTGCGTGGTGCTGCCGGTGGTGTCTGAAAAATACAAGTGCGTCCTCCGGGGCGAGAGCCGGGACACGGTGACGGCAAAGCTGTTCAGCTGGTATGAGAGCCTGAACAGCTGCCATGGGCTGGCGTTTTTGTATGCCGAGGGAGAAAACCCCTTTGAATTGCTGGAGCAATGTGCCGCCTGCGGCCTGGGGCTGCTGGGCACCGGCTGTCGAACCCGGCAGCAGCGGCGCTACCCGGAGATTTTTGAGTATCTGGGCTGGTGTAGCTGGGACGCCATGGAAATCCGGGTGAATGAAGGGGATTTGTTGAAAAAATGCCAGGAATTCCAGCGCAAGGGCATCCCGGTAAAATGGGCGATCATCGACGATATGTGGGGAGAAGTCCGGGACTTCTACGGCATTTCCTATGAAAAGCGACAGGAAATGTTTGACCTCATGCATAGCTCCAAGCTGTATGCCTTCCGGGCCGACCCCATCCGTTTCCCCAATGGCCTGGGGCACTGCATTGACAGCATGAAGGAATATGGCCTGGAGGTTGGCCTGTGGCATCCCACCACCGGCTACTGGATGGGCATTGACCCGGACGGGGACATTTACCGGGATTATGGCGATTGCCTGCTGAAAACGGAAAGCGGTGCCATTGTGCCGCATTATGAAAAGGAAAAGGCCTACACCTATTACAGCGCCTTCCATGACTATCTGCGGCAATCCGGCGCTTCGTTTATTAAAATCGATAATCAGAGCATGACCCGCCGCTTTTACAAGGGCCTTGCACCGGTGGGCGTGGTTGCGCGGCAGTTCCATGATGCCATGGAGGCTTCTGTGGGCCAGCATTTTGACAATCAGATGATTAACTGCATGGGTATGGCCAGCGAGGATATGTGGAACCGCAGCGTCAGCCCCGTTTCCCGGTGCAGCGATGATTTTCTGCCGGAGGACAAAGCCTGGTTTCGCAAGCACATTCTGCAATGCGCCTATAACTGTTTGATTCAGGGACAATTTTACTACTGCGACTGGGATATGTGGTGGACGGATGACGGCCAGGCGGTGAAAAACAGCGTCCTGCGTGCCGTCAGCGGCGGCCCCATCTATGTCAGCGACCAGCTGGACAGAAGCAACCGGGAAATTTTGGAGCCGCTGATTCTCAGCGACGGAAAAATTCTGCGCTGTGACCGTCCGGCCATGCCAACGGCGGACTGCCTAACGGTGGACCCGGTCACAAGCGGCGGTGTTTTCAAGCTGCAAAACATCTGCGGCAGTAGCGGCGTCATTGCCGTATTTAATCTGGACGAAGAAAACCGTGCTGTCACCGGGTATCTGTCTGCCGATGATGTTCCCGGGCTGGAGGGAACGGAATTTGCGGTGTACGAGCATTTCTCCGAAAGCCTGACCATTCTGAAAAAAGGGGAGAAGATGGCGCTTACTCTGGAAAATGATGACGATTTCCGCCTGTATCTCATCGTCCCAGTGAAAAACGGCTTTGCACCCATCGGTCTGGCGGACAAGTTTATTTCGCCCAAGACCATCGAATATGTACACGGCAAGACCATCGTCACCCGGGAGCCGGGCAGATGCGCCTATGCAGAGGACGGGAAGCTGAAATTCTTCCAGAGCTGAAAAGGGAATACCTAAAAAGAATTTGTGCCCGCTGCTTTTCGCAGCGGGCACGGTTTGTTATATGTGGCTGTCCCGGTATTTGCCGGGGGTGGTTTCGGTGATGCGCTTGAAGGTGCGCTGGAAGGAGTCGCTGTTGACATAGCCGCACAGCTCACTGATGCGCTGCACCGTCATATCCGGATGCTCCACCAGCAGCTTTTTGGCTTCTTCAATGCGGACGGTGTGGATATAGTCCAGCAGGCCAATACCAATTTGTTCCCGGAAGGCCTTGGAAAGCACGCTGGGATGACGGCCCACCTGTTGGGCAAGGTAGGAGATGTTCAGATTCTGGTCGTAGTAGTTGGACTGCACCAAATCCACCACCTGCTGGATAATCTGACTGGTGCCTGATGCTTTTTTGGCTTCCGGAGCGGCGGCCTGAATGACGGAGAAGCCGGCCAGCTGCTTCAAATCACCGGTCAAATCGTCATAGTGCCCCCGCAGAATGTCCTGCTCCATTTTGCTGATGCGGCTCAAAGCCTGCTGGGTTTCATCATCCAGCGGCTGGAACACATGGATGGCAGACATGTTGGGCAGGGGAGCCTTCCGCATTTTGCTCAGCTGGCCCATCAGCGTGGCAGTTACCTGGCCGAAATCCGCCTGCCAGGGGAGAATTTCGGTGATGTTGCAGCTGAATTCGGCTTCGTATTCTTCTTTCAGGAAGTTCATATCCCGCTGCAAATCCGACTTGAGCAGCACGCTTTTCTTTTTAATATCGTCGCTCATGCCGATGATAAAAATGAGCCGCTGCCGGGCCAGCAGGGAAATGGAGGGGAAATTCTGGGCAATGTTATTGGAAATCAACAGCCGGGCGATGGAGAGCATGGTCTCCTCGTCCTTTTCGGAATAGTCCAGCAGATTGATTTCCGCAAAGCACCAATGGGTTTTGGGGAAGGGAAGCTCCTGCCGGGCAAAAGCGGCGGAAATTGCATCGCCTGCCTGGGGGGTGGAGAGGGCGCGAAGCAGCTTGGCATCTTCTTCATGCTGACGCTCCTGGGTTTGCTTCTGCTTCAGGCTCTGCTGGTCATCCAGCTCCTTGCGCAGCAGCTGATTCAGCTGCTCGTATTCGTGTACATTTTTGTTGGGGGCAAGGCCATGTTCACTGGCCAGCTGCAACAGCTGGGCGATGGGGTTGTAATGCTTGGTGACGGCCCGGTACACCAGCCAGACCGACAGCAGAATGCACAGCGGCAGCGCCAGAAACAGCCAGCCAATGCGTTGCAGCAGCACGGAATCCATGTGGGCACGGGACAGGGCCGTTACCACATAATAGTCCTGGTTGTCCAGCTTTTGGGTGGTGACAAACCACTCACTGTCGGATGCGGGCATCTGACCGCTTTGCAGGCCGGAGAGGTTCAGGGGAAAGGCTTCGCCGGAGTGCAGAATCAAATTTCCATGGGCATCTGCCAGGGCGAAACTTTCAACGCCGGGGTCGGCGGCGGGGTAAAGGCTGAGCAGATATTCCTTGTTCATGGAGAATAGGACACCGGAGGCTTTGTCAACACGGCAGGAAAAATAGAGCCGATCCTCGTCCATGTAGAGCTTTTTGCCGGAGAGCTGCTCCAGCCGGGTGCAAAGGCTATCGTAGCTGCCCCACAGGGCGGTTGCGGTTTCATTGCCGGTGAGGGGATAGGCGCTTTCCAGCGGCACCACAACCCGGGATGTGACGGCGTAACCGCTTTTTTCGTAATACAGGAGAATCTCGTCCAAACTGCCCAGGCTTCGCACGGAGGCGGCAAACTGGGTGCGCAGATTCATTAGCAGCTCCTTGTCGCTGTAGGTAAGATTTTCTTTGGAGGAAAACCGGTTTTTCAGATTGTCGGAAAATACCTGGTTGAGAATCAGGTCGATTTCGTTTAATTCGCTTTCCAGAGATTGCTGATATTGCTGGGCTTTGCTCTGCTGAAGCTGGGCCATGTTGCTCTCCTGCACGGCCCGGAAATTTCCAAACAGGGCAATGCAGAGGATGGCAATGGGAATCAGCACAGCGATATAGGATATGAACAGACTTCGTAGCAGCGGTTTCTTCATGACAGGATTTCCTCACTCTTTTTCTTCTTTCTCTCGCGGTTCATTATAGCAAAAATGAGAGGAAATACAAGATGGGTACTATGCACAAAAACAGACATTTCCGCTTGCCGAAATTGTTCAAAACTTGCAAAATCTCAGGGCTTCAATATCTCACTTTTGTTAAAAAATGCGATTTTGAAGCTTGTGAAATGCCCTTTTTTGTGTAAAATGATAATCACAAAGCGGTTGACGCGGAAGCGGTTCCCAACCGGTTTTGAAAAGGCAAATCGTCGTATTTGCAAAAACATTGAAGGAGGAAACAAGAAAATGAAGAGACTGATTGCTTTGCTGCTGGCACTGGTCATGGTGCTTGCCCTGGCTGCCTGCGCACCGCAGCAAAACGAAACCAAGCCCAGCTCGGGCAACAACCCCAAGCCCTCTCAGGGCGACACCCAGCCCTCCGGTGGCGAGGATCCCGCAGACCCCTATAAGCTCTCTGATGAGAAGGTTACCCTGAAGGTATTTATGCCCCATACCGACGCCAACCGGGCCGCTATGGGTGACGACCCCAACGCTTCTCCCGTCGTGCAGAAGCTGGAGGAACTGACCAATGTCCACATTGAGTTCATCTGCCCTCCCGCCGGCGATGACGGTTCTTTCTTCAACCTGATGCTCATGAGCCCCGAAGAGTGGCCTGACATCTTTATTTACGACTTCAAGGCCAACTACGACGGCGGCATCCTGCAGGCCATCGACGATGGCATCATCATCAACCACCAGCAGCTGCTGGAAAAGTACGGTCAGAACATCCTGGCTCTGGCTGAGACGAACAAGGATATGTACGACACCGACCTGCGCTGGCTGGAAAACGGTATGCTCAATATCTTCGAGTATGCCGAGCCCTGCATGCAGAACAAGGCTACCTACGGCACCGTGATGCGTAAGGACTGGCTGGACGAGTGTGGTCTGGCAGTTCCCACCACCTATGCTGAATTTGAGGCTGCCTGCGAAGCCATCATGAAGAAGCACCCCGAAGTGAAGTACGGCATGGCTGTTGCCGGTCTGAACTCCTGGTGGGTTGGCCGCCAGAGCTTCTATACCGCCGGTTACGGCTTCCCCAACAACTGGATTGAGCCTATGGTCGGTGCTGACGGCAAGGTTACCGCTTCTCCTCTGACCACTGGTTACGGCGAGTGGCTGGAAATGATGAACCGCTGGAGCAACAAGGGCATCTGGCATCCCGATAACTGGACCTTCGACGACGATGCCTGCCGCAACGCTCTGATTACCGGTCAGGCCATTGCCACCACCTCTGCCATGTGGCGTGTTGACCAGGATGTGGAGCTGGGCAAGGCCAGCGACCCCAACTTCGAGCTGGTTCCCGTTCCCGTTCTGCGCAAGGACGGCGACACCTCTACGCTGCACTTTACGGATGTGGGCACCCATACCAACAACGGTTTTGCCAACTACTACATCAGCACCACTTCCAAAAACCAGGAGCTGGCCATGAAGTGGATCAATGTTCTGCACGAGCAGGAAATCTGCGACATGCTGATGTTCGGCGTGGGCGTTGAGATGGACGGCAAGGAACTGGGCGTTATCGGCGAAGACGGCCTGGCTACCTACGCTGACTGGGTCTGGGAAGACCTGACCGATGTGCGCGACGCTTTCTACATCCAGAGACTGGTCATGTCCTACGGCGACGGCGCCCATGCCCGTGACAGCGAGCTGTACTGGGAAGTGATGGACGTTTGGAGCCAGAATGTGGACGGCGACGGCCTGATTGACGAAATCTATACCGCAAGTCAGGCAGAGACCGAGGCCTACAAGCCCATTTACGACAATGTCCGTTCCATCCTGAAGGATTATGTCAAGAAGATTATTCTGGGCGAGCGTCCCGTGTCCGACTGGGACAAGGCTCTGGAAGAGATGCAGAAGGTTGGCATCGATGAGTATGTGGAAATCTGGCAGGGCGTTTACGACCGCGGCCGCAACTAATTCCAAATTAAGCTGAACATTTTGGGGAGGCACCTGCCTCCCCAAAATGATACCGGAAAAGCCTCTGAGGGGAAAGAGGAGAGTATCTTATGAAACAGGAAACAAAAATGCAGGCACCGGCCAATGCCCTTTCGGTCAACCGGAAGAAGCCCTGGTACAAGCGCCTGGGAAACAACATTTTGCAGCATCCGCTGCTGTATCTCATGGCACTGATTGTGCTGACCTACTACATCATTTTTTCTTATGCGCCCATGTATGGCGTGACCATCGCCTTCAAGGACTTCAAGCCTACCAAGGGCATTTTCGGCAGTGAGTGGGTGGGGCTGAAGCACTTTAAGCGCTTTTTCCAAAGCCGTGACTGCTGGCGGGTTATTAAGAACACCCTGTCCATCAACATCGGCATGCTGCTGGTGGCCTTCCCGCTGCCCATCATTTTCGCTCTGCTGCTCAACGAAATCCGCAGCAAAAAATTCCAGCGCATTACCCAAACCATTACCTATATGCCCCATTTCGTTTCCGCCATGGTGGTGTGCAGCCTGCTGCTGCAATTTTCCCGGGATGACGGCATTCTGACCCTGGTATTGAACAAACTGGGCCTGGTGGAACTGACCAACCTGTTTACCCATGATGAATATTTCCAGCCCCTGTATATCGGACGCCATGTCTGGAAGGATTTGGGCTGGGACTCCATTATCTATTTTGCCGCCCTGTCCGGCATCGATACGGAAATGTACGAGGCTGCCTGTATGGACGGGGCCGGACGGTGGAGAAGAATGTGGCACATCACTATACCTGCACTGCTTCCCACCATTATGATTCTGCTGATTATGCGCATCGGCAGCCTGATGAGCCTGGGCTGGGAGAATATCGTCCTGCTGGACCCCGACGGCACCATTCAGTCTGCGGAAGTCATTTCCAGCTATGTGTACCGCTACGGCTTCCTGAAAGGCGGCACCAACTTCAGCTTCGGCGCCGCGGTTGACCTGTTCAACTCTGTCATCAACATTATCCTTCTGGTATCTGCCAACTGGATTTCCAGAAAGACGACGGAATCCAGCCTGTGGTGAGGTAGATGTATGAAATCTGAAACTCGAAAATTGTCCTATAAGCTGGCCAACGCACTGATTATTCTGTGCATGGTGGCTTTGATGGTTATTATGATTTATCCCTTGTTGTACACGGTGTTTGCGTCTTTTTCCGACGCAAAGGGCCTGCTGACCCACAGCGGTATGCTGTGGAGACCCATCCCGGAGTACAACGAGGACGGCAGCATTGCTTCCTATATCAATTTGGGCGGCTATAAAAAGGTTTTTGCCGATGCCCGATTGATGCGCGCTTTTGGCAATACCATTTTCTATGTGATTGCGGGCACGGCAATCAGCCTGACGCTGACTATCATGGGTGCCTTTGTGGTTAGCCGGAATTATTTCATGGGCAGAAATGTGCTGATGAAGCTGATGCTTTTTACCATGTACTTCAGCGGCGGCCTGATTCCCACATACCTCGTGGTGAAGAATCTGGGCCTGCTCAATACCTACTGGGCCATTTTGCTGCCCGGATGCCTCAGCACCTACAACCTGATCATCATGCGCTCCTTCTTTAAATCCATCCCGCCGTCCCTGGAGGAGAGCGCCATGATTGACGGCGCGAACGACTATCATGTGCTGCGGCACATCGTGCTGCCCCTGTCCAAGCCCTGTATTGCCGTGGTTGGCATGTATTATGCTGTGGGCATCTGGAATGGCTGGTACCAGGCCATGCTGTATCTGCCCAAGGCACCGGAGAAGCAGCCTTTGCAGCTGCTGCTGCGCTCCATTCTGATTCTGAATCAGAATACCCAGGGAGGCAGCGGTATGTCCGCTGCGGAAATGCTGGTCTCCACCGCACTGGACCGGGAGCTGATCAAGTATTGTGTGGTTATGGTTGCCACCGTTCCTATTTTGATTGTCTATCCGTTCCTGCAGAAGTATTTTGTCAAGGGCGTTATGATTGGCGCTGTGAAGGGCTGATTTTATGAAACTGACATTGGAACAAATCAAGCAAATCACCCTGGGCGCGGTGGAAATCGAGCAGACCCCGGAGGGAATCCGTTTCCACCGCTTCACCCGGGAGCAGGAGAAGCTCTATTTGGAGCGCAGCATGGACTTTTACAGAAAAACCCCGGCCACAGCCGGGGTTAAACTGCTGATGCGTACCAACAGCTCCTTTCTGCGGATGGAGGTTGCCCTGGCCAGAGCCAGCAGCCGAAGCTACAATTCCTTTGATGTCCATGTAAACGGAAAGCCTGTGGGGTATCTGGATAATTTTTCCGCCATGGAGCTTCCCGAGGCTTACAGCGTCGTGGAATATCCGGAAACGGAAACGGAGAAAACCTTTGACCTGGGGCCGGGGGAGAAGGAAGTGACGGTTTACTTCCCCTGGTCTGCCATCGGCATCCTCAAGACGCTGGAGCTGGAGGAGGGAAGTTCTCTGCAGGCTCTGCGCCCGGCAAAAAAGCTGCTTGCCTTCGGTGACTCCATCACCCAGGGGTATGACGCCCTGCGGCCGTCGGCGCGCTACGCTGCCCATCTGGCAGAATTTCTGGGGGCGGAAGAAATCAACAAGGCCATCGGCGGGGAGACCTTCTTCCCGGGCCTGGCGGGGACGAAGGAGAATTTTGTCCCGGACTATATTCTGGTGGCCTACGGCACCAACGATTGGAGCCATGGAACCGAACCGGAATTTCTGGAAAATTGCAGGGGATTTTTCAAAAACCTCAGCAAAAACTACCCAAATTCCCGGATTTTTGCCCTGACCCCCATTTGGCGGAAAGACCATCGGCTGCAAAAGGTGTTTGGCGCTTTTGAAAAAGTGGAGCAGGATATCCGCCTGTGTACCCAGGACATTGCCAATGTGACAGTGATTCGGGGCTATGATTTTCTTCCGCACGACGAAACCCTTTTTGGGGATTTGTACCTGCACCCCAATGACCGGGGATTTGCATTTTATGCCGAGAGCATCATCCAGGAGGTGCAAAAACTGTTATGACCAATCAAAACAGCTTCACATCCATTCCCCGCCCGGAGCATCCCAGACCGGACTTTATGCGGGATACCTTTTATAATTTGAACGGCTGCTGGGCCTTTGCCTTTGATGACGAAAATCAGGGCATTGCCCAAAAGTGGTATCACCCCCAGCATCCGCTGGACAAAACCATTCTGGTGCCGTTTTGCTATCAGAGCAAGGCCAGCGGCATCGGCCCCACAGATGAGATTCATCTGGTTCTGTGGTATCAGAGAAGCTTCACCGTCCCGGCGGAAATGCTTGGCAGGCGGGTGCTGCTGCGCTTCGGCGCGGTGGATTACGCCTGCACCGTCTATGTCAACGGTCAGTCCGTGGGCGGGCACAAGGGCGGCTATACGCCCTTTGCCGTGGACATTACGGATTATTTGCTGGATGGGGAGAATGATTTGCGCCTGCGGGTGGAGGATTACCCGGATTGTACCCAGCCCCGGGGCAAGCAGTATTGGAAAGAGGGCCTGATGGGCTGCTGGTATACCCCCTGCAGCGGCATCTGGCAGACGGTTTATCTGGAAGCGGTGGGGGATGTGTGGGCAGAGTATATCCACATTACCCCCAATATCGACAACGGCACCGCCGTGGTGGAGCTGATGCTGAACACCGCACCTGCCACGCCCATGCAGTGCGCCATCTGCGTCAGCCATGAGGGAGAAATCCTGCGGGAACTGACGGTGGGGGTGCAGAATCGCCTGAACCGGGTGACGGTGGAAATGAACAGCCCCCAGCGGTATGACGGGCTGCTGCTGTGGTGGCCCCACCGGCCGTCGCTGTATGATGTGACGGTCACGCTGATGCAGGCAGGGGAGACGGTTGACCGGGTTTCCACCTATTTCGGTATGCGAAAGGTGGAGGTGCGGGACGGCAAGGTATACTTAAACAACCGAATGCTCTATCAGCGGCTGATTCTCGACCAGGGCTACTGGCCCGACACCTTGCTGACACCGCCCAGCGACGAGGCCATCTGGACGGATTTGCAATGGACGCTGGACTTTGGCTACAATGGAGCAAGAAAGCATCAGAAAATCGAAGATCCCCGGTATTATTACTGGGCGGACCGAATGGGCGTACTGGTGTGGGGAGAGGTGCCCAGTGCCTATGAATTTTCCGACGAAACGGTGGAAAATCTGGCACACACCATGGAGGAATTTATCCGCCGGGATTTTAATCATCCCTGCCTCATTGCCTGGGTGCCGCTGAATGAAAGCTGGGGCCTGCGCCATATTGCCAACAATCCCCGGCAGCAGGAAACGGCCCGGATGCTCTATCATCTTGCCAAGGCTGCTGACGGAACCCGGCTGGTATCCGGCAACGACGGCTGGGAGCAGATGGAAACGGACATCTGCGGCCTGCACGACTATGCGCCGGACGGCGCCAGCCTGGCTTTCCACTTTGCCGACCGGGAGAATGTGGAGCGCCACGGCTGCGATGCCCACCGCTGCTATTGCATCGGCCACCAGCCCAGTGGGCAGGAGGCCTTTCTGGTGACGGAATACGGCGGCATAGCCTTTACCAATCTGGGACTGCAAGGGGAACTTTCCGGCATTGAATCCTGGGGCTATCACGGAAAAGTGACCGATTTGGATCCGTTTATGGAGCGCTTCGAAAGTGTCACCAATGCCATTCGGGGCATACCCTATTGTGAAGGTTACTGCTATACCCAGCTGACGGATGTGATGCAGGAAATCAATGGCCTGCTGACACCCCAGCGGCAGCCCAAGGTGGACGCGGCGCGATTCCGGGCCGTCAATATTTCGCCGGATGGAATTGTTGCGCCCATGCTGCTTCCGCAGAAAAAGGAAGAAAAGTAAAACAAAGATACCGGGGGTGGAAAAATGAATGCAGCACAACTGAAGCAACTAATTTGCGATATGACCCTGGAGGAGAAGGCGGCGCAGCTGACCCAGATTCCCATGTCGGCCATCACCGGCGACCCGGGCGATCCCACTGGCCCTGCGGCCAAATATCATCTCTCCCGGCAGCAGCTTCTGTCCTGCGGCAGCCTGATTTGCGACCAAACCCCGGATGCGGCGGTTTATGCGGATGTGGTGCATCAGATGACAGAGGGGCAGGAGCATCATATTCCTCCCATTTTGATGCGGGACATTATTCACGGATTTCAAACTGTTTTTCCCATTCCACTGGCTTTGGGCTGCAGCTTTGACGCAGCTCTGGCGGAAAAAATGGGACAAATCAGCGCGGCGGAAGGAAAGGCAAGGGGCATCCATGCCACCTTTGCCCCTATGGTGGATGTGGTGCGGGACCCCCGGTGGGGCCGAGTGATGGAAAGTCCGGGCGAAGCACCGAAGCTGTGCGGCACCATGGGCGCAGCCATGGTGCGGGGCATTCACCGGGAAAACATGGCCGCCTGCGCCAAGCATTTTGCCGCCTACGGACTGTGTCAGGCGGGGATGGAGTATGCACCTGCCGATTGCAGCCGGGCGGAAATGTATAATGTGTATTTGCCGCCGTTCCAGCAGACGCTGGAGGCCGGCTGCGATATGGTGATGCCTTCCTTTGTGGGGGTGGACCGGGTGCCCTGCGTGTGTAATGAGTGGTTGCTGCGGGATGTGCTGCGAAACCGCTGGCACAGCGAAGCCATGGTGATTTCCGATTATGCCGATGTCAAGCAACTGAAAAACCACGGCATCGCCGCCGACAACCGGGAGGCAGCCGAGCTTTGCATCCAGGCGGGGCTGGACATGGACATGATGTCCTTTGCCTACTTGCAGCATCTGCCGGAACTGGTGCGGGCGGGCAGAATTTCGGAAGAAACGGTGAATGCGGCGGTAGCCCGTGTGATGGAATTGAAAAATAAATATGGACTGTTGGAAAATCCGGTATATAATGGAATCAGCACGGAAAGCCGGACAACCCCTCTGCGGGAAGAAGCCTGGAATGCGGCGCTGGAAGCGGTGCAGAAAAGCTGTGTGCTACTGAAAAACGAGGGCGTTCTGCCCCTGCAAGCGGGAGTGAAAGTAGCTCTGACCGGCGACCACAGTGATACCGGCTGTATACTCGGCGGCTGGTCGCTGGACGGCAATCCGGCGGAAACCCAAACACTTCTGCAGGCGTTTTCCGATGAAAAGAGAATCACCCTGACAAGCGCGGAGCAGGCGGATGTGATTTTGTACGCGGTAGGGGAGGATGAATACCAGACCGGGGAGGGGGCCAGCAAAACAAAGCCCTGGCTTACCCCGGCGCAGATGGCGGAGCTGGAACGGCTCGGCGAACTGGGAAAGCCTCTGTGCGTGATTTTGTTCTGTGGCAGGCCGCTGATTCTGACGGAGGTTCTGCCCAAATGCGATGCACTGCTTAATGTGTGGTTCCCCGGCACCGCCGGAGCGGAGGGAATCCGCTCTCTCGTTATGGGGGAGGCCAACCCTTCGGGACACCTGAGCATGACCTTTCCCCGCAGTCTGGGGCAGGTGCCCATTCACCACGACAGGCTCACCGCCTGCCGCAAGCACCACCCCCAGGAGCGTTATTCCAGCCGGTATGTGGATGAGGAAAACACGCCGCTGTTTCCCTTTGGCTTCGGCCTGAGCTATACCACCTTTGAAATCTCTGAAAAGACCATCGGCAGGGACGCGGTGACGGCGGTTGTGACCAACACCGGCACCCGCTATGGAGAAACTGTGGTGCAGCTCTACGGCCGGGTGCTGCACAGCCACCTGATTCGGGCGGAAAAGACCCTTGTGGGCTGGAAACGGCTGGGCCTGCAACCCGGTGAAAACACCGTGATTACAATTCCGGTTCAGAAAGAAATGCTGTCGCTTTTCGACGCCGAGGGCAACGCATGGCTCCCCCGGGGAGAATGTGCCTTCGGCATTGGGTTTGACAGCGACAGCCCGCTGGACCTGGTTATGGATTTTGATACAAAAACAACTGCCACCTCTGAAAAAGAAACGGAGTGAATGCCATGTCGGAAATTATCATCGAGCAGCCCCTGATTCATTTGCGAAACGAACACATCAGCTATTGTATCCACATTCTGCCCGACGGAACCATGATGCACCTGTATTTTGGAAAGCGGCTGGAATCTGTCCATGCGCTGCCCTTCCTGCGGAGAAATGAGGTGCGCCGGGACGAGGCTTATGCCATCACCGACGGCGCCCTGGGCCATACCCCCCAGGAGTACCCTGCCTTTGGCATGGGGGACATAAGACCCGGTGCCTGCACCGTGCGCAGCAGCGCTGGAATGGAGAGCCTGGTGCTGCGCTTTGTGTCGGCGGAGGTTCAGGAGGGAAAGCAGGCATTGCAGGGACTGCCGGCCACCTTTGGCAGCAACTGCAAAACCTTGCGCCTGGTGGCGTCCGATGAATTTCTGAATCTGAAAGTGATATTTTTATATACCATTTTTGATGACTGTGATTGCGTCGCCCGAAGCGTCTGCTTTGAAAATTGCGGGAAGGCGCCTCTGCATCTGGAAAAGGCACTGAGCCTGTGCCTGGATATGCCGGAGTGCCAATGGGAGCTTCTTACCCTGTCGGGCTCCTGGGCACAGGAACGGACGCCGCACCGCCGCAGTCTGGTGCAGGGCTATCAGGCAGTCCGCGCCCAAAGCGGCTCCAGCAGCCATCAGACATCTCCCTTTGCGGCATTGCTGCGCAGGGAAACGACGGAAAACACCGGGGAGGTTTACGGTGCGGCGCTGGTGTACAGCGGCAATTTTGAAGCCACCGCCTTTTTGGATGAATTTGAAAACACCCGGCTGCTGCTGGGCATTGATTCGGAGCATTTCAGCTGGAAGCTGGAGCCGGGAGCTACTTTCCAGACCCCGGAGGCGGTGCTTGTTTATTCCGACCGGGGCTTGAACCACATGAGCCACCAGTTCCATTTGCTGTGCAGCCATCATCTTTCCCGGGGTAATTGGGCCCACCGCCCCAGACCCGTTCTGCTGAACAACTGGGAAGGCACTTATTTTGATTTTACGGAAGAAAAGCTGCTGGAAATGGGCCGCGTGGCGGCAGATTTGGGCGTGGAGCTGTTTGTCCTGGATGACGGCTGGTTTGGAAAGCGGGATGCGGACAACTGCTCTTTGGGCGACTGGTATGTCAACACCCGGAAGCTGCCCCACGGGCTGGATGGCCTGATTGCGCGCTTCGGGGAGATGGGGCTGAAGTTCGGATTGTGGATGGAGCCGGAAATGGTTTCTCCGGATTCGGATTTGTACCGTGCCCACCCGGATTGGGCCATTGGGATTCCCGGCAGAGAGCCTATCTATTTGCGCAACCAGCTGGTGCTGGATTTGAGCCGCCCGGAGGTGAGCGACTATGTGCATGACTGTGTGGCAGGCATTTTGAAAAAATACAATATCTCCTACATCAAATGGGATATGAACCGGGTTTTTGCCTGCATCGGTTCCGGCTATCTTCCGGCAGACCGGCAAAGAGAACTGCCCCACCGGTATATGCTGGGGCTGTATGGCATTCTGGAGCGGATTGTGACGGAATTTCCCAATGTGCTGTTTGAAGGCTGCGCCGGAGGCGGAGGCCGCTTCGATTTGGGAATGCTCCATTATTTCCCCCAAATCTGGTGCTCGGATGACACCGACCCTGTTTGCCGGGCGGAAATTCAGGAGGGTACTTCCTATGTTTTCCCAATGCAAACCATGGGCGCCCATGTAAGCGCATCGCCCAATCACCAGACCGGGCGGGCAACCACATGGGAAACCCGGTTCGGTGTGGCACGCCTGGGGGCATTTGGCTATGAGCTGGATGTTTGCGCCCTGTCTGAGGCGGAAAAAGAGGAAATCCGCCGCCAAATTTCCAGAGTAAAAGCGACGCGGGAAGCCCTGCTTGAGGGCCGCTATTACCGCCTGCGCACCACCGCCCCCAGCCGATACAAGGCATGGATGCAGGTAAGCGCCGACGGAAGCACCGCGGTTTTGACCCTGCTGCGGATTTCCGCCCAGACGCACCATCAGCATCAGGCCATCGTCTGGCTGCAGGGGCTGGAGGAAAAACAAGCGTACATTCTGGAAGAAACCGGAGACCGTTTCTCCGGCAGCCAGCTGATGTACGGCGGCATCTGTATGCGCCTGCCGGCCGGGGACGCCGCCTGCGGAAGCTACACCATCAGAAGAATCTAACTGCCCCAGGGGCAGCGGGGAGTGGAAAATCCTATGTTTAAAATCTTTGATCTGGACGGAAAGTTTTACCAGTACGCACTGAAATATTCGGAATTGCTGTGGGTAAGCATTTTGACCGTTGTATGCAGCATTCCGGTCGTGACCATCGGTGCGTCCTTTACCGCCATGCACAAGCTGATTTACCAAATCAAGCAGGGGGAGGAAGGGAAGCTTACTGCCACCTTTTTCCGGGCTTTCCGGGACAATTTCAGACAGGCAACCCTGATTTGGCTGCTGTTTGCCGGATTTGCCGCGTTGATTTTCCTGGATTACCGGCTGGTGCTGGCGATGCCGCAGTCGCCCCTGGCGCTGCTTTCCTATGCGCTGCCGGTGCTGGTGCTGGTGGCGGCCATGTGCCTGGTGTGGGCGTTTGTGCTGCAATCCCGCTATCACAACACCGTGTTCGGCACGGTGAAGCTGGCCTTTATCGTTGCAGTGACCCATCCGCTACAGACAATCAGCATGCTGGTGCTGTTTTTACTGCCGTTTCTGGTGCTGATTGCGTATATGGCCTATGCGCCGCTGGCCGTCGGCGTGGTATTTCCCCTGTGCGGGCTGCTGCGGGCAATGATTTACGGCAAGGTGTTTGGTCAGCTGGAATATACAGAAGAATCTGAAGAAGCAGGAGCAGATGAGAATGGAACTGAAGGGTAAGAAAATCGCGTTTTTGGGCGACAGCATCACGGAAGGCTGCGGCACTTCCTGCGGCGAAGCCATTTACTGGCGGGTGCTGGAGCGCCTGACCGGGGCGGAGTGCCTGGGCTTCGGCATCGGTGGAAGCCGGATTGCGCCCCAGCATAATCCGGTTCCCCATATGGACTATGAGCGGTATTTTGCCTCCCGCATCGGTAAGCTGCCGAAAGAGGCGGATGTCATTGTGGTATTCGGCGGAACAAATGATTTTGGCACAGGGGATGCGCCCTTTGGTACCTTGTCCGACCGGGAGGAAACCAGCTTCTGCGGCGCATTCCATGCGCTGCTGCAAAAGCTGCTGGAAGCCTATCCGGAGGCTCAAATTGTGGTCATGACCCCGCTGCACCGCTCCCATGAATCCGAAACAGAATATAACGAGATTGGCATTCGCCGTGACCATACCCTGGAAAACTATGTGGATGCCATCATCGCCATTGCCGGATACTACGGCGTTCCGGTGCTGGATTTGTTCCGCACCAGCGGCTTGCAGCCTGCGGTTTTGACGATTCGCCAGAAATTTATGCCGGACGGCCTGCACCCCAATGACGCGGGCCATGAGAAAATCGCCCGACGGCTGGAAGCCTTCCTGCAAAGTATTTAAAGAAAGGGAAGAATGGAAAATGGAAAAAAAGACGATGAAGCAGCAAGTGATGATTGCCCCCGGAGAGATTGTTTTCCGGCAGGTTCCGGTTCCGGCGGTAAAGCCCAATCAGGTGAAAATCAAAATCATGCGCATTGGCATCTGTGGTTCGGATATTCATGTGTATCACGGCAAGCACCCCTTTACCACCTATCCCGTGACCCAGGGACATGAGGTGTCCGGCGAAGTGGTGGAAGTAGGCGAAGGGGTGACAGCCTTCCGTCCCGGCGACAAGGTGACGGTGGAGCCGCAGATTGTCTGCGGCAAGTGCTATCCCTGCCGCCATGGGAAGTACAACCTTTGCCAAGAGCTGAAGGTCATGGGCTTTCAGGACACCGGCATGGCCTCGGAATACTTCGTGGTGGACGAAAGCAAGGTAACGCCTCTGCCCGGGGAAATGAGCTATGAGCAGGGGGCCATGATTGAGCCGCTGGCCGTGGCGGTGCACGCCGTCAAGCAGATGGGGGATGTGACCGGACTGAATGTGGTTGTGCTGGGTGCCGGCCCCATCGGCAATCTGGTGGCCCAGACCGCAAAAGGCATGGGTGCTGCCAAGGTGATGATTACCGATGTCAGCGATTACCGGCTGGAAATCGCAAAGCGGTGCGGTGTTGATGTCTGCGTCCACACCGGGCGGAATGATTTTAATGCCGCCATGCTGGAGGCCTTCGGCCCGGACAAGGCGGATGTGATTTATGACTGCGCCGGCAACAACATCACCATGGGACAGGCCATTGCCCATGCCAGAAAGGGCAGCGTCATCGTGCTGGTGGCGGTGTTTGCCGGGATGGCAACGGTGGATTTGGCGGTGGCAAACGACCACGAGCTGGATATTAAGAGCACCATGATGTACCGCCATGAGGATTATGTGGACGCCATCGCGCTGGTCGGGCAGGGAAAGGTGTTGCTGGAACCGCTGATTTCCGGTGTTTATCCCTTTGAACAGTATTTGGATGCCTACAAATTCATTGACGGAAACCGGGAACAGGCCATGAAAATCATCATCGATATTCAGAAATAAGGGGAACGCATGACAAAGAGAAAAGCAGTCATTTTTGACATGGACGGTCTGATGATTGACAGCGAACAGCTGGGCCTGCGCATCTACCTTCGAGAGGCGCAGGACATGGGACTTACCATGACGGAAGAAATTTACCGAAAGCTGCTGGGAACGGATACCGAAAATGTCCGGCGCATCCTGTGCGGGTATTTCCCGGCGGAGAAGGTAGCGCAGCTGGTTCCCCGGGTGGAGGAAGCCAAGAAGCAGCACTATTTAACGGGAGAAATCCCGGTGAAAAAGGGATTGTATGCCCTGTTCGATTATCTGGAAGAAAAGGGCATCAAGCGAATCATCGCCACATCCTCGCCCCGGGCGCGCACCGCAATCGTGCTGGAGAAGATTGGGCTGAAGCACCGCCTGGACGGCGGAGCCTACGGCGATGAGGTGCAGCACGCCAAGCCCAATCCGGAAATTTTTCTCAATGCACTGAAAACAGCCGGAACGGCGCCGGAGGAAACCATCATTTTGGAGGATTCTTACAACGGTATCCGGGCTGCCAACAACGCCGGAATCGATGTGATTATGATTCCCGATATGCTGCCGCCGCTGGCAGAACTGCCGCCGCTGGCGGTTCTGGATGATTTGACTCAGGTTATTGATTTCCTGGAGGGGGAAAACGGATAACCCACAGAAAACAAAAAAGGAGCGCGTCACATGAAAAATCAACGGTTTGTCTGGCCGGTCAGACCGGCAGCTTGCAAGGAAAACATGGTGGCAGGGGAGCGGTATCGCTTCACCGTGCTGACGGACTGCCTGATTCGCATGGAGTATGACCCGGATGGCATTTTTGAGGACCGTGCCAGCCAGAGTGTCTTTTTTCGGGACCTTCCGGCAGTTCCTTTTTCCGTAAAACGGGAAGATGGCCAGCTGCGGATTGAAACCGGGAAACTGGTTTTGCAGTACCGGGAAAACGCCCCCTTTTCCGCTGACAGCCTGCTTTTGCGGCTGAAGGAGGAGCCGGCTTCTTCCTGGCGTTTTGGAGAAAATTTTGAGGATTTGGGCGGCACCATCCGCACGCTGGACGCGGTGGATGGCCGTTGCCCCCTGGGACGGGGCCTGTGCTCCCGCTGGGGCTTCAGTGTGCTGAACGATTCCCAGACCATGCTGCTCAATGAGGATGGCTGGGTGGAAGTCCGCCGGGAAAACACCGGGGATTTCTATTTCTTTGGTTATGGCTACGATTACCGCGGCTGCATCCGGGATTATTACCGCATCACCGGCGTGCCGCCCATGCTGCCGGCCTATGCCCTGGGCAACTGGTGGAGCCGGTATCATGCCTATACCCAGGAAGAGTATCTGAATCTCATGCAGCGCTTTGCAGAGGAGAATTTGCCCTTCTCCGTTGCGGTGGTGGACATGGACTGGCACCTGGTGGATGTGGCAGAGCCGAGCCGCAGCCCCAAATGCAGCAACGGCTGGACGGGCTATACCTGGAATGAGGACCTGTTCCCGGATTACAAGGCGTTTTTGCAGGGACTGCATGACCGCAATCTGAAAACCGCCTTGAATCTACACCCGGCTGACGGTGTACGCCGCCATGAAATCATGTATGAGCAGATGGCAAGGGCCGCCGGTATCGACCCGGCCAGCGGCGAAACGGTCTGCCTGGACATCCTTTCCCCGGAGCGAATGGCAGATTACTTTGACATTATCCACCATCCTTATGAGCGCGACGGCGTGGATTTCTGGTGGATGGACTGGCAGCAGGGCACCCAATACTGGTGGATTCATGAGGAGAACAAGCCTGGTGAGTATCTGGACCCCAGAGAGCGGCTGGACCCGCTGTGGATGCTGAACCACCTGCACATTCTGGACATTTCCAGAAACGGCAAGCGGCCCATGTTCTTCTCCCGGTACGCTGGCCCCGGCAGCCAGCGCTATCCTGTTGGCTTCTCCGGCGATACCTATGTGACCTGGGATTCTCTGAATTTCCAGCCCTATTTCACCGCCACCGCATCCAACATCGGCTACAGCTGGTGGAGCCATGACATCGGCGGACATATGCGGGGCTACCGGGATAAGGAACTGATGGTGCGCTGGCTTCAGTTGGGGGTGTTTTCGCCCATCAACCGGCTCCACAGCACAAGCTCTCCCTGGGTGGAGAAGGAAGCCTGGGCTTATGACGCGGAAACAGACGGGGTGATGCGCAAGTGGCTTCGCCTGCGCCATCAGCTTTTCCCCTACATCTATACCATGAATTACCGCACCCACCATGAGTTGGAGCCGCTGGTGCAGCCCATGTATTACAGCCATCCCAAGTGCGGCGAAGCGTACAATGTGCCCAATCAGTTCTGGTTTGGCAGTGAATTGATGGTGGCGCCCATCACGAAGCCCAATGACCCCGCCACGGGGCTGGGATGTGTGGATGTCTGGTTCCCGGAGGGAATGTGGTTTGACTGGGACAACGGTCACTGCTATCAGGGGCAGGGCGGCAGACGGCTGGAAGTCTACCGTCCGCTGGAGCGGATGCCTGTCTTTGCCAGGGCCGGTGCCATTTTGCCCATGGCGCGCTATGGGGATAACCGCCTGATTAACAGCGAGAACATGGAAATTCTGGTATTTCCGGGAGCGGACAACGAATTTGCCATGTACGAAGATGCCGGTGATGGCAGCGAATTTGAAAACGGCAGCTTTTCCGTCACAAAAATGGCACTTTCCTGGGGGAAAACTGCCCGTTTCACCATTTATCCCGCCCAAGGGGATACCAGCCTGATTCCCAAAGTGCGGACATGGGCCATTCATCTGCGGGGCTTCCACGAAAGCGCAAAGGTGCAGGTGAAGGTCAATGGGGAAAAAATGGATATTCCCGTTTCGCCGGATGCAGCCCAAAATACCCTGACCGTATCCGTCTGCGCACCGGTCACGGCGGAAATCCAATTGACCGTTTCCGGGGAGACCCTGATTTGCGACAACAGCGACGCGGTTCTGTGCTGCAAGGATATTCTCCGCCGGGCACAAATCAGCAATGACGAAAAGGACCGGATTTGGAATGTCCTTAATGACAACGCAAAATACGCATACATCTACCGCAAGATGCAGAGCATCACCGGCAAGAGCCTGCAAACCCGGGCCCTGGAGGGTGCCATCCGGGAAATGCTGATGATGGACTATTTTAAAAGCAAGGAAGAGGAACTGAAACATGCCAAAGTGGTTAAATAACGCGTTATTTTATGAGATCTATCCCCAGTCCTTTCTGGATACCAATGCCGATGGCATCGGTGATTTCCAGGGTATCATCCGCAAATTGGACTATATAAAGGACATGGGCTTCAACGCAATCTGGATGAACCCCTGCTTTGTATCTCCCTTTGGAGATGCGGGCTATGATGTGGCGGACTATTACCGGGTTGCCCCTCGCTACGGCACCAATGAGGATTTGAAGGAGCTGTTTGCCCAGGCACACGCCCGGGGCATGCATGTGCTGCTGGATTTGGTTCCCGGCCATACCTCCTGGGAGCATCCCTGGTTCAAAGAATCCATGAAGCCGGAGAACAATCCCTATACCCACCGGTACATCTGGACAGACGCGGTTTGGGAATCCCCCAAAGGCATGAGCTGCCTGCGGGGCATTTCCCAGCGGGACGGGTGCTGCGCGCTGAATTATTATTCCTGCCAGCCTGCGCTGAATTACGGCTTTGCCAATCCTGACCGCCCCTGGCAGCAGTCGCCGGAGGATGAAGGGCCGAGAGCCACGCTGGAAGCCATGATGGATGTGATGCGGTTCTGGCTGAAGATGGGCTGCGACGGTTTCCGGGTGGATATGGCAGCCAGCCTTGTGAAAAACGACCCGGACCACGCTGCAACCATTCGCCTGTGGCAGAAGGTGCGCGGAATGCTGGATCGGGAATTCCCGGAAGCGGCTATGGTTTCCGAATGGGGAGAGCCGGAGAAGGCGCTGCGGGGCGGATTCCACATGGATTTCCTGTTGCATTTTGGCCCTTCCCATTACAACGACCTGTTCCACTGCGAGCACCCCTTCTTTTCTGACTGTGGTCTGGGTGATGCCTCCGTATTTGTGGAGCGGTATCTGCAAAGCCGCAAGCAGGCAGGGAAGGACGGCCTGATTTGCATTCCTTCCGGAAACCATGACATGAGCCGTCTGGCAAAGCGTCTGGATGACATCCAGCGAAAGCTGGCCTTTACCTTCCTGCTGACCATGCCCGGCGCCCCCTTTGTCTACTACGGCGACGAAATCGGCATGCGCTATCTGGCAGGCGTGACAAGCGTAGAGGGCGGTTATACCCGTACCGGCTCCCGCAGTCCCATGCAGTGGGATGACGGCGTCAACGCAGGCTTCAGTTCCGCACCCCGGGACAGCCTGTACATCCCCCAGGACCCGTCGCCTGACCGTCCTACCGTGGCAGCGCAGATGGCAGACCCTGATTCACTGCTGCACCATGTCCGGCATTTGACCCGCCTGCGGCAGGCCCATCCTGCGCTGCATAACCTTTCCGACATTCGGTTTGTGTGTAGCGGTGCACCCGGCACACCGCTGGTATATGAGCGTTTCTGCGATGAGGAAGCACTGCTGGTGGTGGTCAACCCCTATCGGGAAGCGGTCACATTCCAATATGACCGGCTGCTGGGAGAAACGGTATTTGGCATTGGCGGCGCTGCCGTCCAAAAGGCTGGCAGCGTTACGGTATCTGCAAAGTCTGCGGTCGTGATTGAAATTCGATAAAGCCCCCGGTTATTTTCGTTTGCTGTCCAATTTTTTCTTGAAAAGCGGCTGCATCCGCGCTATGATGGAAGGGATTGGAAGAAAGCGACCTCAAAATGAGGAACGGAGGGAAAACATGAAACCAACTGCCATTGTTTACACATCCAACACCGGTTACACCGCTGAATATGCCCGCCTGCTGGGGCAGAAAACAGGCCTGCCGGTGTGCAGCCTATCCGAAGCGTCTCAAAGGATAGCGGCGGGGAGTGCCATTCTCTATCTGGGCTGGCTTATGGCGGGAAGCGTCAAGGGTTACAAAAAAGCCGCGGGGAAATATGCGGTGTGCGCGGTCTGCGCCGTGGGCATGGGGAAAACCGGTTCTCAGATGCAGGATGTGGGCAAGGCCAACGCCATCCCGGCGGAAACGCCGCTGTTTACCCTGCAGGGCGGTTTTGATTTGCAGCGGCTGCACGGAATTTATAAGCTGATGATGACCATTATGAAAAAGACCGCCGGCAAGGGCCTGGCGGAAAAGGCAGACAGAACTCCTGATGAGGATGCCATGCTGGAGCTGCTACTTAACGGCGGCAGCCGCGTCAGCGAGGAAAATCTGGCAGGCGTTCTGCAATGGTACGAAAGCGCTTAAGAAAACGAAACCGGGCTGTTATCCCTTGGAAAAGGGGAACGGCCCGGTTTTTGGTTTTGTCCGCAGATTCAGAATTTGGGTGCGCTGCCGCAGCAGCCGGAGCATCCGCTGCAATGGCCGCCGCAGCTTGCGCCGTTGGGACAGCCGATGCACTTGACACCTTTCTTTTTGGCTTTGCGGATGTAGAGCGTCACCGAAATCAAAATGGCGGCAATGATGGCAATTACAAGAAAATCAATAAAGTTCATAGGCATTTACAGGCTGTTCAGGGCGTATTCGCCGTGAAGTGTTTTGTTGTTTTTTCGAATGAGCAGGGCGATGACCGTGACAATTACCAGCACGAAGGCAAGGCCGATGAGGGCGGCGGCGGTATTCAGCGTGGCGGGGGCGGTGAGCAGGGTGCCGATGGTGTAGACCAGGTAGGCCACGGTGTAGCCGGTGGCAAATTGCAGCGCCACGCCGCCCCAGAACCACTTGCGGTCACCGATTTCCGAATTCATGGCACCCAATGCTGCAAAGCAGGGCGGGGTGAACAGGTTAAACATCAGGTACGCCAGGGCCGCTGCCCGGGTCAGGCCGAAGATGGCGGCAACTTCCGCACCGGCCCCCTCTGCCATTTCCAGCGATTCGGTATCAATGAGGTTGGAAATGCCATAGCAGACAGCCAGCGTGCCCACCACATTTTCCTTGGCGATGAAGCCGGTGACGGAGGCGGCGGCAAGCTGCCATGCCTGCACGCCAATGATGGGCACCAGCACCAGGGCGATGGGATGGGCGATGGAAGCAAGAATGGAGGTACTTTCCATGCCTTCCTCCACCAGCTGGAAGCTCCAGTTAAACGACTGCATGATGTAGACCACGGCGTTGCACAGCAGAATGATGGTGCCGGCCTTGACGATGTAGGCCCAGCCCCGGGCGCACATATCCAGGCAGGCCCGCTTCAGAGAGGGAATCTTGTATTCCGGCAGCTCCATGATGAAGAAGGATTTGCGATTTTTGTGTCCGGCGATTTTATTCACCAGCAGCGCACCCAGCAGAATCAGGACAATGCCCACAAAATACATCAGGGTGCCTACCCAGGATGCGTTTTCAAAAAACGCACCGGCAAACAGAGCAATCACCGGCAATTTGGCACCGCAGGGCATGAAGGGGGTCAGCATGGCGGTGGCCCGGCGCTCCCGCTCATTGCGGATGGTGCGGCAGGCCATGACACCGGGAATGGCGCAGCCGGTGCCGATGACAAAGGGAATGACGGATTTGCCGGACAGGCCCACCTTTTTGAAAATGGGGTCCAGAACCACGGTGGCACGGGCCATGTAGCCGCAGTCCTCCAGCAGAGAGATGAGGAAATACATCACCATCACCAGCGGCAGGAAGCCCACCACGGCGGAAACGCCGCCGATGATGCCCTCGGTCAGCAGGGCAGTGAGGAAGGGATTGGCGTTTGTCAGCAGCCCGGCCACCCATTCCTTGAACCAGTCAATCAGCGTGACAAGGCCGGGAATGGTAAAGCCGTTGGCAAATTCATAGCCCTCCGCAATCCAGGGGCCAACCCAGGCCTGGGAAATTTGGAACACCAGAAACATCACCGCCGCAAAGATGGGCAGCCCCGCAATGGGGTGGGTGATGACGGCATCGATTTTGTCCTGGAAATTCTTATCCCGGGTGAAAACCGCCCGCTTTTCCACCTGCTCCACCAGTTGGTTGACAAACTGGAAACGCTGGCGGTCAGCGCGCTCCACTGCCTCGCGGCTGGACAGGTCAAGATTCCCCTGCACAAAAGGAGCGGTCTGTGATTTCCCAGCCTGGGCGGCAGCGGCAAGCACCAGCTCCTTCAGACCGTCGCCGGTGGTGGAGATGGTGTCGATGACCGGGCAGCCCAGCTTTTCCGACAGCAGCTTGCTGTTGATGCGGGTCTGCTTTTTCCGGTTGATGTCGTGCTTATTCAGGGCAACCACCACCGGGATGCCCAGCTCCAGAAGCTGGGTGGTGAAAAACAGGCTGCGGCTGAGGTTGGTGGCGTCCACAATGTTGATGATGACATCGGGATGCTCATTTTTTACATAGGAGCTGGTGACACTCTCCTCGGAAGTGAAAGGGGACATGGAATAGGCCCCGGGCAGGTCCACGGCCGTCAGCTCCAGAGCGCCAGCGTAGGTGCTTTTGATGGGGGCTTCTTTCTTGTCCACAGTCACACCCGCCCAGTTGCCTACCTTTTCGTTCCGTCCGGTCAGGGCGTTGTACATGGTGGTTTTGCCGGAGTTGGGGTTTCCTGCAAATGCGATTCTCATTTCTAAAAATCCTCCTTATTCGTTAGCTATTGCTAACATTCCTTCAAAAAGGAACAGCGGTTGCCCGCTGCGCCTTGTTTATACAATGATGGCCTGGGCCAATTGGTCGTCGATGTTATACCGTCCATCCTTGATGGAAACGGTGCAGTTGTGCCGTCGCCGGGAAACGACGGTAATGGGCTCGCCGGTGTAACATCCCAGAGAAAAGAGAAAGGCGTTCAGTTCCGGGTCATCTGTTTCAATGGCCTTGACGGTGTATTCCCGGCCAAGCTCTGCCTTGGTTAAATCCATACTAATCACCTGATTCAAAATCTAATGATGGCGGGCGGCACTCTGTTAGCCGCCGCTAACCACCTGCATATCATAACCGCAAAGGAAAGATTTGTCAATCTTTTTTTGAAAAATTTTTTATAACCGGCTCCTGCTTGCAATCTATGCCTTTTTATGATAAAGTGAGCATAGATAAAAACGGAGGAAAAGTGTCATGTCCCTTCATGAATCTGCTGAGATGTATCTGGAAACCATTTATGTTCTTGCTCAAAGCCGTGCCGCCGTCCGCAGTGTGGATGTGGCCGAAGCCCTGGGCTATTCCCGCCCCAGCGTCAGCCGGGCAGTGGGCCTGCTGAAAAACGAGGGCTATCTGCTGGTGGACAAAGAGGGCAGCCTGACTTTGACGGAGCAGGGGTCGCAAGCCGCATCGAAAATTTACGAGCGGCACACCATCCTGACTTCTGCCCTGATGGCGCTTGGGCTGGACCGGGAAACGGCTGCGGAGGATGCCTGCCGCATGGAGCATGTCATCAGCGACAAGGCCTTTGCCGCGCTGAAGGCCCATATGCAAAAATTCACAGCCGAAAGCCAGTAAGCCGCCGGCACCCCATTTGCCGTCAGGCGGTGCCTGTGCGGCAGGTGGGGTGCTTTTTGTTTGCGCTGCGCAGTTGGTCATTGACGGAACCGGGTTTCTCCGATATAATGAGAGCAAATGATACTGGGAAAGGAAGTAGGGTTCAATGAACATTTTTGGAAGAGCAGATATTTTGCTGCCCAAGTCGGCGGATATGACCCGCTGGGCGGTGATTGCCTGCGACCAGTTTACCTCTGACGCGGCCTATTGGCAGCGGGTGCGGCAATTTGCCGGAGAAGAGAAGTCCACCATCCACATGATTCTGCCGGAAGCGGATTTGGGAACCGTGGAGGAAAGCACCGCCATCAGCCGCATCAATGACACCATGGATGCCTATTTGAAGGAAGAGGTATTCCGGCGCTATCCCGATTCCTACATTTATGTGGAGCGGACGCTGCTGAGCGGCGCGGTGCGCCCGGGCCTTGTGGGCGTGGTGGATTTGGAAAGCTATGACTACCATCCTGGCTCCCTGTCCCCGGTGCGGGCCACGGAAAAGACGGTGCTGGAGCGGATTCCGCCCCGGCAGCGGGTGCGCCGGGATGCGGCGCTGGAATTTCCTCATGTGCTGATGCTGTGTGACGATGACGAGAAGCGGCTGCTGGAGCCGCTGGCGGCAAAGAAGGAGCAGCTGCCTGTGGTCTATGACTTTGACCTGATGGAAGCCGGCGGCCACATCACCGGCTGGCTGGTGACGGGCGAGGATGCGGCGGCTTTTGACCGGGTCTTTGAAAACTACATTGCAGATGTCCCGGCAAAATACGCCGACCTGAACGGCGCCCCCGTGGTGCTGGCGGTGGGGGACGGCAATCACTCTCTGGCGACGGCCAAAAGCTGCTACGAGGAGCTGAAGCGGCAGAATCCCGGCGTGGATTTGTCCCGTCACCCGGCCCGGTTCGCGCTGGTGGAGCTGGAGAATATCCACGATGAATCCCAGGTGTTCGAACCAATTCACCGGATTTTGTTCCAGGTCGACGGCAGAAAGCTGCTGGGGGATTTGAAGCAAATTTGCGCGCCTGACGGCTATCCCGTGGACTATGTGCTGGGGCAGGAGCGGGGCCGGCTGTATCTGGACAAAACAAAGGGAGAGCTGGCGGTGGAGGTGCTGCAGGAATTTCTGGATGAATGGATACAGGAAAATCCCTGTCAAATCGATTACATCCACGGCGACGAGGAAGTTATCCAGCTGGCCCGGCAGGAAAATGCCATCGGCTTTTTGCTCCCGCCCATGGAAAAGCACCAGCTGTTCCGGGGCGTGATTTCCGGCGGCGTTCTTCCCAGAAAGACATTCTCCATGGGCCATGCCCGGGAAAAAAGATATTATTTGGAAGGCAGAAAGATAAAATGACAACACTTTATGAAGGCGCGTTCGCCAAGGTGAACCTGACGCTGGATGTGCTGGGCAAACGCCCTGACGGCTATCACGACATCAAAAGCGTGATGCAGACCATCTCCCTGCGGGATGATATTGAAATCGATGTGGAAACCGGAAAGCCCTGGCGCCTGCTGTGCGACAAGGAGGGCATTCCCACCGACGAAACCAACCTTGCCTGGAAGGCGGCAAAGCTGTTTCTGGATACGGTTCACAAAGATCCCAACGGCCTTGAAATCCGTATCACCAAGCGAATTCCCGTCCAGGCGGGCCTGGGCGGCGGAAGCGCTGACGCGGCGGCGGTGCTGCGGGCGCTGAACCGGCATTACGGCGCGCCTTTGTCCCTGCCTGCTCTGGCGGAGCTGGGCGCGGCCATCGGCAGCGATGTGCCCTTCTGCGTGCTGTGCGGCACGGCTGTGGTGGAGGGCAGAGGCGAGCGCATCCGCAAGCTGCCGGATATGCCGGAGAGCATTTTCGTGGTGTGCAAGCCGGAATTTTCCGTGTCTACCCCGGAATTGTATCAGGCCATCGACACGGCGGTTATCGGCAAGCGGCCAGACCACGCCGCCATGGAGTCGGCTATTTTGGCGGGGGATTTGGAGAAAATTGTGGAGAATGTGTACAATGTGTTTGACCCCATTGTGACCCATGACCACCTGGAACTCAATTACATCAAGTCCTTGTTCAATGCTTATGGCGCGGTGGGCTATCAGATGACCGGTTCCGGCTCTGCGGTTTTCGGAATCGTGGGAGAGTTTGAGAACGCCGCCGTCATTTGCAATATGCTCAAAGACAGCTATCCCCAGATTTTTATCGCCAAAACTGTATAATTTTTCCGAACACCGTCCATACTGGAAGTATTTCAGTAGGGACGGTGTTTTTATGAAGAAAATCATCAGATGTGCGCTTTTGCTGGCGGTGGTTGGCTGCGTGATTTACACGGCCGGGCTGGTGTCCGACCGGAAACAGCTGGAGGAAGAGTTGGTGCGGCTTCATGTGGTTGCCCAGTCTGACAGCCAGCAGGACCAGCAAATCAAGCTGGAGGTGCGGGACGCGGTTTTAAGCACTTTGGAAGCGGGCATGGCACAATTGACAAATATTGACCAGGCCAAAGAATACATCCGCAGCCAGATTCCCGCCATCGAGCAGGCCGCCAACGAAACGCTGCGCCGTCTGGGCGTACAGCAGAAGGCGGTGGTAACCTTTATCAAGGAGAAATTCCCGGTGCGGGATTACGAAACCTTTTCGCTGCCCTCCGGGGTCTATGAGTCCCTGCGGGTGACAATCGGCAGTGGCGAGGGAAAAAACTGGTGGTGCGTGGTGTTTCCCAAGCTGTGCAGGAATGCCACTTCCAGCGCTGTGGCGGATACGGCGGCAGGTGCAGGTTTTTCCGATACCCTCACCGATACCATCACCCAGAAGGAGGGGTACCGGATTCGCTTCTATCTGCTGGATGTGCTTGGAAAATTAGAAAATTTGTTCTATAAAAATTGAGAATATACTATCCTTTTTCCCACACTTGTGTTATAATATAAAAAACAGAGAAAGGCGGGGAAAGAATGCTGACATTGCTATTAGGCAGAGATTGGACTGCCAACCGTAAGGAAATACTCACCCGGCTGTCGCAGGATGTGGCGGCGAAAAAGGAGAACCGGATTTTGCTGGTTCCGGAGCTTATCAGCCATGACACCGAGCGCCGTCTGGCAGAAGCGGCAGGGGACACCGCCAGCCGGTACGCCCAGGTGCTGTCCTTTACCAGACTGGGCCGCCGGGTGATGGATTTGGTGGGTTCTGATGGCCGGGAATGTCTGGACGGCAGCGGCCGGATGGTCGCCATGGCTGCCGCCGCCCGGCAGCTGCACAGCCGATTGAAAGTCTACGCGGCGGTGGAAACAAAGCCGGAATTTCTGGCGCAGCTTCTGGAAGCGGTGGACGAGTTCAAGCGCTGCTGCATTTCTCCGGAGGATTTGATGGTGGCATCTCAGCAGACGGTGGGCAGCTTTTCCGAAAAGCTCAGCGAGCTGGCGCTGCTGCTGGAAAGCTATGACGCTTTGTGCAGCCGGGGCAAGCGGGACCCCAGAGATGAGATGACCTGGGTGCTGGAACAGCTGGAGGAAATTGATTTTGCGTCCCGGCATGTGTTTTATGTGGACGGCTTTCCCGACTTTACCCGGCAGAACATGGCTATATTGGAGCATCTGATTCTAAACAGCTCGGATGTGACGGTCAGCCTCACCTGCGACAGCCTGAATTCCCGGGAAATGGCCTTTGAGGAAGTATCGGAAACGGCGGCGCAGCTGATGCGGTTTGCCCAGGGACATGAAATCCCGGTACATATTCAGCTTGTCCCGGAACGGGCGGATAAGCTGGCATTTGTGCGGCAGAAGCTGTTCCAGGGAAAAATTCAATATCAGCCCGGATTGGAGGAATGCCTGCGGGTTATCCGCGCCGGGTCTGTCTATCAGGAGTGCCAGACGGCGGCGCAGCAGATTATGAAAGGCGTGCAGGAGGGACATCGCTATCGGGATTTTGCCGTGGTATGCACGGACTTGGCCTCTTACACCCCCACGCTCCGGCTGGTATTTGGGCAGTGCGGGATTCCGCTGTATCTTTCCGGCACGGAGGATGTGCTGCAATCCGGGGTGATTTCCACGGTGCTGCTGGCGCTGGATGCGGCGCTGGGCGGCTTTGAGCGGCGGGATGTATTGCGGTATTTGCGCAGCAGTTTGTCCCCTTTGCAGCAGGACGACTGCGACAGCGTGGAAAATTACGCAGCCATCTGGGCGGTTTCCGGCAAACGGTGGACAGAGGACTGGACCGGGAATCCCCGGGGCCTGACGGCAGACTGGTCGGAAAAGGACCGGCAGGAGCTGGAACAGCTCAATATCTGCCGCCGCAGGGCGGTGCAGCCGCTGGTGCATCTGCGGGATGGATTCCGGGCGGCCCAGAATCTGGGACAGCAGGTGGAAGCCCTGTGCGGATTCCTGGAGGAAATTGATTTCTGCGAAAATCTGCAAAAAATGGCGGATGCCATGGATAAAGCCAGGGACAACCGAAGCGCCCAGATTCTCAATCAGCTCTGGGAAATCCTCATTAACGCTCTGGAGCAGCTGCATGATGTGCTGGGTCAGACAGTGTGGGAAGAGGAGCGGTTTGTGCGGCTGCTGAAGCTGCTGCTGAGCCAGTGTGATGTGGGCACCATTCCGCCGGTGCTGGACGCGGTGAGTGCGGGCGCTGTCAGTGCCATGCGCTGCCAGCAGCAGAAGCATTTGATTGTCTTGGGCGCTGACGAGGGCAGCCTGCCCGGCTATGGCGGCGCGGCGGGACTGCTGTCTGACCAGGAGCGGGTGGAGCTGCGGTCCTTGGGTGTGCCGCTGACCGGCGGCGCCATGGACAGTTTGCAGGCGGAGTTTGCGGAGATTTACGGCATTTTCTGCGGCGCGGAGGAGAGTATCACGGTGGTGACATCCGCCACCCAGCCGTCCTTTGTTTACAGCCGATTGGCTTCCATGCGGGGCGGGGAGATGCAGGCCGATACCACCCTCACCGCACAGCTCCGCAATCCGCTGGCGGCGGCCAGCCTCCTGGCGCAGTACCACCATGGGGAAGTGGCGGCGGATTTGGGCATCGAAAAAGAGTACCAAATGGTGTCCGAAGGGAAAAACCACAGCCTTGGCCGTGTCAGCGGACAGCAGATTCGCAATCTATACGGCAACAAGCTGTACCTGTCCGCCTCTCAGGTGGACAGGCAGGCAGAATGCCGGCTGTCCTATTTCCTGAAGTACGGCCTGCGGGCGCAGGAGCGAAAGGAAGCCACCGTTGACCCGGCGGAGTTCGGTACCTTCGTCCATGCGGTGCTGGAGCAGACGGCCCGGGATGTGATGGAGCGGGGCGGCTTCCATCAGGTCAGCCTGGAAGAAACGCTGGCGCTTGCCGATTCCCATTCCGAAGCGTATCTCAAAGAGCGGTTCAGCGATTTGGATTCCAGGCGGATGGAATATCTGTTCCGCCGGAATTTGCAGGAGCTGGAGCTGGTGGTAAAGGAGCTGTGGCGGGAGCTGAGTCAGGCGGCCTATGCGCCTGCGGAGTTTGAGCTGCGGTTTGGCCGGGACGGAAAAATGCCCGGCGTGGAAATTGAAAATTCTGCCATGGAGGCGGTGCTGCAGGGCTTTGTGGACCGGGTGGATGTCTGGCCCAGAGGGGAGAGCACCTACTTCCGGGTGGTGGATTACAAAACGGGCAAAAAGGATTTTGACTATTGCGATGTGTTTAACGGCGTGGGATTACAGATGCTGCTGTACCTCTTTGCGCTGGAAAAATCCGGCGAGGGCGTGATGCCCGGCAAGCGCATCAGCGCAGGCGTGCAGTATTTCCCCGCCAGAGCCGCTTATCTCACCGCCGACGGGGCGCTGACCGATGAAGAAGCGGAAAAGGCCAGAATCAAGGAATGGAAGCGCAGCGGGCTGCTGCTGTCGGATTTGGAATCTCTGCAGGCCATGGATGCCTCGGAAAAGATGGACACCCTCTCCTGCACGGTGAAGAAGGATGGCACCATCTCCGGCGATGTGGCTACCCGCAGCCAGATGGGGATGCTACAGACCTATATCATGCAATGGCTGGGGAACATGGTGGAGGACATTGCCTCCGGCAATATTGAACCCAATCCCTATACCCGTGGCAACAGCCACGATGCCTGCGCTTTCTGCCCATACGGGGCGGTGTGCCACAAAAACACCGTGACCGGGCGGCGGAATTATCAGGCAATGAAACCCCAGCTATTCTGGGAAGAGGTGGAAAAGGAGGTAAAGCGTCATGGCTGAGAAGCTGACAGAGCAACAGAAAGCGGCGGTGGAAAACCGGGGCGGACGGCTGCTGGTTTCCGCGGCGGCGGGTTCCGGCAAGACCAAGGTGCTGGTAGACCGGCTGCTGGGCTACCTCACCGACCCGGTGCATCCTGCCAACATCGACGAATTTCTGATGATTACATATACCAAAGCGGCGGCCTCCGAGCTGCGGGGAAAAATCGGGGCGAAGCTGAACGAGCGTGTGGCGCAGAATCCGGAAAACCACCATCTGCACCGGCAGCTGCAGCGGTTGTATTTGACAAAAATCTCCACGGTTCACGCCTTTTGCGGCGATATTCTCCGGGAATATGCCTATCAGCTGGATTTGTCCGGGGATTTTCGGGTGGCGGATGAAAACGAATGCGTGGAAATCCGCGCCCGCGTGATGGAAAAGCTGCTGGACGAGGCGTATCTGAACCGCATGGAGCATGAGCCTTTCCGGGCTTTTGTGGACACTCAGGGACTGGGCCGGGATGACCGGGCAGTGCCGGAAATCGTGATGCAGCTGTATGATGCCGCCCGGTGCCATCTGAATCCGGAAAAATGGCTGGAACACTGTCTGGAGCTGGTGCTGCCCGGCGATGTGGGCGACGCTGCCCAGACCGTTTACGGTGCGTATCTTCAGGAGCGTTTGTTTCACTGGGTGGAGCAGCAAATGCTCATTCTGGAACGCTGCCTGGAATTGGCGCGGGAGGCAGAGGGACTGGAAAAACCGGCAGCTTATTTTGAAATGCTGCTTGGACAATTTCAAAATCTGCGCCAAAGCCAGAGCTGGGACGAAATCCGGGCAAATGGCGACATCGATTTCGGCCGCCTGACCTTTCCCCGCAATTTTGAGGATGCGGATCTGGTGGAACAGCTGAAAAATGCCCGTGACGGCGTGAAAGCCGGATTGCAGAAGCAGATGAAAGCGTTTGGCAGCAGCTCTCAGCAGGTGCTGGCAGACATGGCTTCCTCGGCGCTGGCGGTTCAGGGACTGCTGGAGCTGGTGCGGGATTTCGGCAAAGCCTTTGACGAAGCCAAGCGCAGCCGCCGGATTCTGGATTTTTCCGACTTGGAGCACCGGACGCTGGATTTGCTGCTGGGAAAAAGCCGCTCCGGCCCCACCGCTGCGGCCCGGGAAATCGGAAGCCGTTTCCGGGAGGTGATGGTGGACGAATATCAGGATTCCAATGAGGTGCAGGATGCCATTTACAATGCCCTGACCCAGAAGAAAAACTTGTTTCTGGTGGGCGATGTGAAGCAGTCCATTTACCAGTTCCGGCTGGCAGATCCCGGCATTTTCCTGGAAAAGTATCAGAGCTTCCTTCCTGCGGAGGAGGCGCTGCCAGGGCAGGACCGGAAAATCGTGCTGAGCCGGAATTTCCGCTCCAGCCGGGGCGTGCTGGAGGGGTGCAACGATGTGTTCCGCACCTGTATGTGCCCGGAGGTGGGCGGATTGTATTACGGCGCGGATGAAGCGCTCTACGAGGGAATCCCCCATGTGGCGCTGGGAACTGCGGAAACGGAGCTTTGCTGCGTGGAGGTGGAGCGGGATACCTACGGGGAAGAAGCCGCCTTTGTCACAGCCCACATTCAGAATTTGCTGGCCCATGGCTCCGTGCGGGACGGCGACCGGCTGCGGCGGGTTCGGCCGGAGGACATTGCCATTTTGCTCCGCTCGCCGGGTTCGGCGGGAGCGTGCTTCCAAAGGGCGCTGGAGGGGGCAGGCATTCGCTGCGCTACCGGCGGCGGTGTGGACTTGCTGCAAACCGAGGAAATCGGGACACTGCACGCTATTTTGCAGGTGATTCACAACCCCCGGCTGGATATTCCGCTGGTGGCGGCGCTGAGCAGCCCTGTGTTTGCCTTTACGGCGGACGATTTGGCCTCCGTCCGGGGAAAAAACAAATCCTGCTGCTTTTACGATGCCATTTGTCAGGATGACAGTCCAAAATCCCAGCACTTCCTGTCGGTTTTGCAAAAGCTGCGGGATGCCATGCGGCACTATGGACTGACAAGACTTTTGGAACAGGTGCTGCTTGAAACCTCCTTGGAGGCGCTTTACGGTGCCATGGATGACAGCCGGACCAGGCTAGCCAATATCCAGACCTTTTTCCAGATGGCGGTGGATTTTGAAGCCGGCGGAAACCGGGACTTGGGCCGCTTTTTGGAGTATCTGGAATCCATGGAGGAAAAGGGACTGGTGTCGCCCGGGGAGCAGAGTGCCGCCGGATGCGTCACCATTATGAGCATTCACAAGTCCAAGGGACTGGAATTCCCTGTGGTGTATCTGTGCAATCTGGGGCGGGAATTTAATAAGGAAAGCCAGCGGGGGAATATGCTGAGCCATAAGACCATGGGCATCGGCCTGTCCGCGGTGGATACCCGCAATCGGCTTCGCTACCCCACCATTGCCAAGCGGGCCATTGCGGCAAAGATTGGGCAGGAGGCCGTTTCGGAGGAACTGCGGGTGCTGTATGTGGCCATGACCCGGGCGAAAGACCGGCTGGTTATGACTTATGCCTCCCGGAATTTGCAACGGGAATTGACCCAAATTGTGCAAAAAATGGACATGGGTGGCGGACAGGTACTGATTGAGGAAGCGTCCTGCCCCGGAGATTGGGTACTGCTGACTGCCTTGCAAAAAACCGAGGCAGGGGAGCTGTTTGCCCTGTCCGGCAACCCAAAGTTGACAAATACCAGTGAAATTCCCTGGAAAATCCGGGTGGTTTCCGGTGTGCAACCGCAGGTTGACAGTGAAACAGACACGGTGACGGAGCGGCTGCCCGCTGCCTGCCTGGCGCAAATGCGGGATGGACTGTCTTTCTCCTATGAACACACTGCCGCCACCACGGCTCCCTCCAAGCAGACGGCCACCGGACGCAAGGGCCGGGAAAAGGATGAGGAAGCGGCAGAAAAAGCCGGCAACAAAGAGTATCACCGGCAGTGGCGCAAGCCAGCCTTTGAGCCCGGCGCGCCCCGGGGAAAGGATTACGGCAATGCACTCCACCGGGTGATGCAGTATATCGACTACAGCGCCTGCACCGGGCCGCAGGCGGTTTCTGCGGAAATCGACAGACTGGTGGGGCAGAGGTTTATTTCCCCGGAGCAGGGGAAAATGGTGCCGCCTGACCGCATTGCCGCCCTGTTTGCCACGGAGCTGGGAAAGCGGCTGCAGCAGGGGAATGTGCTGCGGGAGTTCAAGTTCTCCATTTTGGAGGACGGAACCGACTATGACCCGGCGCTTGCCGGGGAGAAGGTGCTGCTGCAGGGTGTGGTGGACTGCGCCTTGTTGGAAGATGACAGCATCACGGTCATTGATTTCAAGACGGACTTCGTGACGGAGGAAACCCTGCAAGCCAAGGTGCTGGGCTATCAGCCCCAGGTGGAGGCCTACGCCGGCGCGCTGCAGCGAATTTACCAAAAGCCGGTGAAACAGCGGTATCTGTATTTCTTCCACTTGAATCGGTTTGTTCCGGTGTGAGAGGGGAACGCTCCCGGTACGGTTGATTCCATAAAATAATCGGGGTCAGGCGATGTGCCTGACCCCGATTGGTTATTATGGAGCTTTCGGTATTACGGGGTTACCTTGGTAACCTTGTCATTGACATAATCAAACTCGTTGTTCATATCAAAGGTCGGGCCGCCTACCAAGCTGGTCAAGTGACCGTTGGTATTCTGCTGAACGCCATCCACATCTACAGTCAGCGTACCGGAACCGGAGATATTGGTCATGTTATAGAGGTCGATTCCACCCTTCCAGGTTTCCCACCAGGAATTGTCGGCAATCGTGCCAAATACGGTACCGATATCGTACTTATCGGAGGCAGCTTTTGCCTTCAGGGTGACATTACCGGTGCAGGAGACATTAACCCACTTCCAACCGGCCTGACCGGCGATGCCGCCGACCATTCCTTCACCGTTCACATCAATATTGGAGCTGATGTTCTCCGCGCTGTTCGTGTGGGGAGAAGAGGAGATAATGCCGCCGGCCTTGGCCGTGCCGGAAACATAGCTACCGTCGTTTACATCAACGGTGATATTGGACATATTCAAACGGACATCCGTCCATTCGCCGCCGAACAGGCCGCCGGCATAGGTACCTTCAATCCGCACATTGCCGGTCAGTTTCAAGTTGTTAAACTGCATCACGCCGGCATACCATGTGTGGGCATTGCCAGACTTGTAAAGCATTCCGGCAAATGCACCTGCATTGGTTGCACCGGTGATGGTGACATTGCGAATGGTCAGGTCTTCAATACCAGCCTTATAGTTTATGTAAGGAGCCTTGTCCGTTCCACCATACTGGTCACTATAGTTGCGGACATAGCCAAACAGGCCTGCGTAGTCGGTCTGACGGGTGACCTTCAGGTTGCTGATGGTGTGGCCCTGGCCATAGAAATGACCGCCGAAGGCTTTGTCCTTGGTCAGGCCGATGGGAATCCATTCTTCGCCGCCCAGGTCAATATCCGCATCCAGATAGATGTGCTTGCCGTTGTCCGAGGAGCTGCTGTTGGCGAAGCTCACGCCGGAGTTGACCAAATCTCTGAAGCCCTTCAGCTCTGCCAGAGTGGAGATGTGGAATTCATCCGCCGTTCCGTCGCCATACCAGTCGGTAACCGGTTCAATTTCATAAACTGCATTCACATCGTAATCGGGGCCGAAGGAGTCTGTCTCACTGGTAGCCTGGCCGGCGATGATGTCGATGCCGAACTGGATGGAAGCTTCCTTGCCGGGCTGGGCGTTGGCCTCGTTGCCGACGGAAGTGGGCATATCCACCTTGATAATCAGATAGTGGCTGTCGCCGGAGAACAGCGTAGACTCGCGGCTGACTTCATTCAGCTTGTTGGTGTCCTCATAGCCGGGGATATTCTCGCCCTGGAATGCCAGAGAGAGGGTAATCCCGCCGATGCCCTGAGGGTCATTGGCCTGCTGAATCAGCGTGGACACTTCCAGATAGTCAGACAGCTTGAAGGGATTGCCGGCAACATTGGTGCCTTCCGTCTCCTTGACAACGGACAAACCCATTCTGTACTTCAGAGCCAGAGAGCCATTGTTGGTAATCTTCAATGCCACAACACGGGTGTGGCCGGGCTCCCACAGAGCGCCGCTGAACAAATCGGTGGCGCTGTCCAGGTTATTCCATGTTGTGCCATCCTGGGTGTACGCAACATCGATGTCCAGCGTGCCGGACTGAATGGTGTTGACGCCGGAAGATACTTCATCTGTAAACCATGCAAAGGTGGTGCCAATCAGCATAGAGCAGCACAGCAACAGAGAAAGAATGCTTCCAAACAGTGCTTTTTTGCTTGTTTTCATGATATTTTTC
>JBGVGH010000157.1:0-5253 GCA_045121575.1 Faecousia sp. | reverse complement strand
CCGGAGGAAGAAACGGAAGAACCGCCTGCCATGATTTTCGTGGGAAAACTGGGGAAGGCCTTCCAGCTCACCCCGGAGCAAAACGCTGTTTTCAGAAATTTCCATCCGTATCACCTCAAGTCAGGATGGAACATCCTATGTGCGATGCCGGGAAAAGAGAACCCCGACCGCCCCTTCCGCACTGGCGAAAAGGTCAATCGGGAGGTTATTGAACAGCTTCTTCGTAGGGGCGGCATATGTGCCGCCCGTAAGCGCACCGCCTGTTATTGTAGGGCGAGGGCATGGTATTTTATTTGTATGATTGCCCCCGGCAATCATAATCATGCCAATTCCCTGCGGGCGCACCGCCCTCGCCGGGCATTTCCGCCGGAAATGCCATCCGCGACGCGGATAAATGTCATCCTGAGCGGAGCGTAGCGGAGTCGAAGGATCTCGTGGGGAAAGGCAGAGATTTTTCGACTCGCCTCCGGCTCGCTCAGAATGACAAAACTTGGAACAATGCACTTGCGGGCGACCACAGGTCGCCCCTACGGTGTCTACCGATTGCAACCGAAAACCCACATCCCCGGTAGGGGCGGATTTCATTTGTAATTCAGAATTTTTAATTCTTAATTGCCGTTGCCGGCGGGTTATTTCCGCCTGGATGCAGGCTTTTTGCCCTGGGGCACGGTTTTGGGGGCAGCTTTGCCCCGCCCTGCGGGCTTGGCGGGAGCCTTGGGGGCAGGCTTTCTTCCCTTGACAGGGGCCTTGGGCGGCGGCACAGGACGGCTGCCCTCCGGCCGGGGCGGGACGGCCCGAATCAGGCACTTGGGGCCGGAGCCGATGAGGTCCTCCCGGTGGGCTTTCAGCAGCGCCTCTTTCACCAGATAATAGTTTTTGGGATTGCGGTACTGAATCAGCGCCCGCTGCATGGCCTTTTCGTGGGGGTCGGTGGGCACATACACCTTTTCCATGGTGCGGGGGTCCAGTCCCGTGTAATACATGACGGTGGAGAGGGTGGAGGGGGTGGGATAGAAATCCTGCACCTGCTCCGGGTTATAGCCCATTTCCCGGATGTATTCCGCCAGTTCGATGGCCTCCTTCAGGGTGGAGCCGGGGTGGCTGCTCATCAGGTAGGGAACCAGATACTGATTCATGCCGTACTGCTTGTTCAGAGCGAAATATTTGTCCACAAACCGGTTGTACACCGCGTTTCTGGGCTTGCCCATCTTATCCAGCACCGCGTCGGACACATGTTCCGGGGCGACCTTGAGCTGACCGGAAATGTGATACTGCACCAGCTCCTTGAAAAAGGTGTCCTTTGGGTCTGCCAGCAGATAGTCAAAGCGGATGCCGCTGCGGACGAAAACCTTTTTCACCCCCGGAATTTTCCGCAGCTTGCGCAGCAGCGCCACATAATCCGAGTGGTCGGCGTTCATGTTTTTGCAGGGGGTGGGATACAGGCACTGCCGGGAGCCGCAGGCACCCTTGGTCAGCTGCTTTTGGCAGGCGGGATGGCGGAAATTGGCGGTGGGGCCGCCCACATCGTGGATGTAGCCTTTGAAATCCTTGTCTTTGACGATTTTCTCCGCCTCTGCCAGAATGGATTCGTGGCTGCGGGTCTGGATGATGCGCCCCTGATGGAAGGTCAGGGCGCAGAACGAGCAGGCACCGAAGCAGCCCCGGTTGGAAACCAGGCTGAACTTCACTTCCTCAATGGCCGGCACGCCCCCCAGCTTCTCATAGCTGGGATGATAGGTGCGCTCATAGGGCAGGGCGTACACTGCGTCCATTTCCGGGGTGGTCAATGGCTTCTGAGGGGGATTTTGCACCACCCATTCCCGGTCATACCGCTCCGCCAGACGCTTGGCGGTGAAAGGGTCACAGTTGTCATATTGAATTTTGAAGCTTTCGGCATATCTGCGCTTGTTGGCCTTGACCTCCTCAAAGGTGGGCAGCACAATGGTGGGCAGGCTGTCGTCCGGCTGGTGGGTTTTGAACACCGTGCCGTCGATGTAGGTGATGTCCTTCACATCCATGCCGGCGTTCAGCGCGTCGGCAATCTCCACAATGCTGCGCTCGCCCATGCCGTACATCAGAAGGTCGGCCTGGCTGTCCAGCAAAATGGAGCGCTTCATGCTCTCACTCCAGTAGTCATAGTGGCCCAGCCGGCGCAGAGAGGCCTCAATGCCGCCGATGAGGATGGGCACATCCGGATAGCTGCGGCGAATCAGGTTGCAGTAGACCACCGTGGCATAGTCCGGCCGCTTGCCCATCACGCCGCCGGGGGTGAAAGCATCGGTCTTGCGGCGGTGCTTGGTGACGGAATAGTGGTTGACCATGGAATCCATATTGCCCCCGGACACCAGAAAGCCCAGCCGGGGCCGGCCGAAAGTCGCGATGGAGCCGGGATTTTTCCAGTCCGGCTGGGAAATGATGCCCACCTTGTAGCCGTGGCTTTCCAGCACCCGGCTGATGATGGCGTGACCGAAGGAGGGGTGGTCCACATAGGCATCTCCGATGACATAGACAAAGTCGCAGCATTCCCAGCCCCGGTCCAGCATTTCTTCTTTTGTTATGGGCAGAAAAGACATATTCTTCCCTCCGTATCGTTTTTTTCTATTGTACCATCAAAGGGTGGAAAAGGGAAGCAGAAAACTTTTTCAAAAAAGGCAAAAAAATTGTTGACAAACGCCGGGGCAAGTGGTATCATATTCAAGCGTTGAATGCAGATTCGACGCTTGAAAGTGAAATGGGCGAGTGGTGGAATTGGTAGACTCGCTAGATTCAGGTTCTAGTGTTCATTGCGGACGTGCGGGTTCAAGTCCCGCCTCGCCCACCATTTTTTCTTTCAATAATTTCATATGGGCGAGTGGTGGAATTGGTAGACTCGCTAGATTCAGGTTCTAGTGTTCACTGCGGACGTGCGGGTTCAAGTCCCGCCTCGCCCACCAGAAAAAAGCACGTTTCGGCGTGCTTTTTTTCAACGAAATAAATCCCTGTCGGGATTTGTGAAATGCGCTGCGGCGCGTGAGGGAATTTCTTTCATTTCACTTTCTGCGCAAGCAGAAAATTTCACAAGCGCAGCTTATTTCACATTTTGCGCTGTTCAACAACATATCAAAAGGCATCCGGCAGGGTGCCTTTTTATTATGCTTGCCTTTTTGCTATCTTTCTGTATAATAGGCGTATCGTAAAAAATAAGGAGAAACCCAGCATGAAATTTCTAAAACGGCAGCTTCCGGCGCTGCTGCTCGCTCTGGCGGTGCTGCTGTCGGCCTGTGCGCCGCAGCTGCCGCAGGACACAACCACCGCATCCGCGGCACCCAGCCAAACCACAGAACCGACTCAGCCGACCGAACCCACCCAGCCGCCTGTGGAGCCGGAACACCGGCACACGGATGAAGATGGGGACAAGCTATGCGACGGCTGCGGCATTCAGGTGATTGTGCGTCTGGATTTTTACGCTCTGAACGACCTGCACGGTGTGTTCATGGACACGGAAGGAAATCCGGGCGTGGATGAAATGACCACCTTCTTTAAAAATGCCTACGCCGATGACACCGCCTATGAAATTCTCCTCTCCTCCGGCGATATGTGGCAGGGCAGTGTGGAATCCAGCTCCAACAAGGGACAGCTCATGACCCGGTGGATGAACGAGATGGGCTTTGTGTCCATGACCCTGGGCAACCACGAGTTTGACTGGGGCAGCCGCTATATTGCGGAAAACGCGGAAATTGCAGAATTTCCCTTTTTGGGCATCAATGTGTCAGACAGCAATGTGACGGAAAGCTATTGCAGCCCCTCCACCGTGGTGGAGCGGGGCGGTGTGAAAATCGGCATCATCGGCGGGGTGGAGGATTATCTGTCCGACATTTCCGGAGAATTTTCCGCTGGCCTTTCCTTCTCCACCCGCCGTCTGACGGAGCTTGTCAAGGCGGAGTCCTGGCGGCTGCGGACGGAGGAGGACTGTGACCTGATTGTTTACAGCATCCACGGCGGCTACGGCAGCGGCACCAGCGGGGTGAAGGACTATACGGGAACGCTGGACTATTATGATGTGGAGCTGTCCAACGGCTATGTGGATCTGGTTTTTGAGGGCCATACCCACCAGGATTACATTTTGCGGGATAAATACGGGGTGTATCACCTGCAGGCCGGCGGTTATAATACCGGCATCAGCTACGCCAGCGTGATTTATGATTTGACCCGCGACGACTATATGGTGGATACCGTGGATACCCTGGACCGGCGGATTTTCAGCGACCCTGCCCTGGCGGATGACCCCTTCGTGGAGGAGCTGTTCACGGAATACTTCCCGGAGGAGGACCCCTACACCACCGTGCTTGGCACCAATGCCTATACCCGCTATTCCGGCACGCTGGCTGACAAAATTGCGCAGCTGTATCTGGAAAAGGGCCGGGAGCTCTGGGGCGAAGAATACGACATTGTACTGGGCGGCGGTTTTCTCAAGACCCGCTCTCCCTACAATCTGGCAAAGGGGGATGTGACCTATTCCCAGCTTTTCACCCTGCTGCCCTTTGACAATTCTCTGGTGCTGTGCCGCCTGACGGGTAAGCAGCTGAAGGACAAATTCCTCAACAATACCAATAAAAATTACCACTGTGCCTATGACCCGAATCTCGCTTCCTCCATTGTGGACAGCCAGATTTATTATGTGGTGACGGATACCTACACCTCCACCTATAAATACAACCGCTTCACCGAGGTGGCCCGGCTGGAAAATTACTATGCCCGGGATTTGCTGCGGGACTTCATCGCCGCCGGCGGCTGGGCGTGATGTGAAAAAAGCACTTGCGAAAGCAAGTGCTTTTTTCAATGATGTTTGCCTTCGGCAAATGATGTCGGCTGCGCCGATGATGTTCCCTGCGTGAATGATGCTGCTTCGCTGATTTTTTGCGAAGGAGTGAAATATTTGCCTCGCGGCAAATGTGAAATAATTTTCTTCGAAAATTGTGAAATTTTCTGCTTGCGCAGAAAGTGAAATGAAATAAATCCCTCACGCGTCGCAGCGCATTTCACACGCCGAAGGCGTATTTCACGCCCGCAGGGCATTTCACAAATCCCGACAGGGATTTATTTCGTTGAAAAAAGCACTTGCTTTCGCAAGTGCTTTTTTCTGGAGCAGGGTACGGGAATCGATTTGCATTTTTGCCGTTGGCAAAAATTAAGGTTTGGCTCCGTCCAGCCGTCGCCACGGACAGTCCACCGGACTGTCCGATTTAATCTGTTCGATTCCCATACAACCAAATA
>JBGVGH010000156.1:0-5467 GCA_045121575.1 Faecousia sp. | reverse complement strand
TTCCCTTGTTTTTGCCCTTATGGGGTGTCATAGACAAGGTAAACACGAGTGAAATCATATAATGGGATAAGGTGAGCAAACTGCGAAAAACCATTGCGCCGCAATGGTTTTGGAGGATTATGTTAATGCCCTATGGAGGGTTATAACAGCATTAGATTTTTACAAATTCAAATTGGAATTTGTCGAGCAGTTTTGGACAACGAAATGTAGGGCGAGGGCATGCCCTCGCCGTACGCCTTCTTCCACGGGAAGCCTTTGGATACACCACCCTTGCTGCTGGGTTTGTTTTTTCTCACCGTCCGAGTAATTGCTACCGGTCGGCAAAGGCATGCCTTTGCCCTACACATGCTTTGGCTCGCCAAACCCCCATTTATCCGCTTCGCGGATGGCATTTCCACAGGAAATGCCCGGGCGGCATGTATGCCGCCCCTACTGAACAGCTAATCGACAAATTCCAATTTATAGCACCGGTGGGGGGCGGGGCGGGTTTTGTGCTTGCTTTTTTCCGGGCCTGCCAGTATAATGGGGGAGAAAGGATGGGATTTCGTGAAGGCTTGGAAACATTTTTGCACCATCACCCACCACCGCTGGCTGGTGATGAAGGGCTGCTTTGCCGTGGGCCTGTACCGGCAGGGCCTGACCCATGATTTGTCCAAATATTCCCTGACGGAATTTCGGGTGGGCGCCCGGTATTATCAGGGCAACCGCAGCCCCAACGGGGCCGAGCGGGAGGCTAAGGGCTATTCCGAGGCGTGGATGCACCATAAGGGCCGCAACCGCCACCACTACGAATACTGGACGGACATGAATCTGCAAACCGGCCACTACGAATCCGTCCCCATGCCCCGCCGGTATCTGGCTGAGATGGTCATGGACCGCATCGCCGCCTGCAAAACCTACCGGGGCAAAGCCTATACCGACGGCGCCGCGCTGGCCTACCTGAACAATTCCCGGGAGCGGGAGCTGCTGCATCCCCAAACCCGGCGGGAATTGACATACCTGCTGTCTATGCTGGCGGAAAAAGGCGAAAAAGAAACATTTTTCTACATCAAAAATCATGTACTCCGGGGAAAACCATTTCCCTGGGAAGAAACGGAGGATTAACCATGGCAGCTTCCTGGCTGAAAGACGCAGTATTTTATGAAATCTATCCCCAGTCCTTCCGGGATACCAACGGCGACGGCATCGGCGACCTGAACGGCATCACGGAAAAACTGGGGTATGTCAAGAGCCTGGGCTGTAACGCCCTGTGGCTCAACCCCATTTACGATTCCCCCTTTAAGGATGCGGGCTACGATGTCCGTGACCACAAGAAGGTGGCCTCCCGCTACGGCACCGAGGCGGATTTGGTGCGCCTGTTTGAGGAAGCCCACAAGCTGGGCATCCATGTGCTGCTGGATTTGGTGCCCGGCCACACCAGTGAGCAGCATCCCTGGTTCCTGGAGAGCGCAAAAGAGGAGGAAAACGAATACTCCGACCGCTATATCTGGACTTCCAACGCTTTCTGCGGCGGCGACGGGATGCCCTTCATCGGCGGCGAGTATCCCCGGGACGCCACCTATATTGTCAATTTCTTCAAGTGCCAGCCTGCTTTGAACTTCGGCTACCGGGACATCCACGAGTCCTGGCAGATGCCCATCGACGCCCCCGCGCCCCTGGCGACCCGGGAGGCCATCAAGGATATTATGCGTCACTGGCTGCGCCTGGGCTGTGACGGCTTCCGGGTGGATATGGCGGATTCTCTGGTAAAAAATGACCATGGCTACAAGTCTGCCACCATGGAGGTGTGGAAGGACATTGCCGGCACCATCCACGCCGAATTCCCGGAGGCGGCACTGGTTTCCGAATGGAACCATCCCGACCAGGCGCTGGCCTGCGGTTTTGACATGGACTTTATGCTGGACTGGGGCGGCAATGGCTACAACCGGCTGATGCGGTTCTACCAGTTGGACAAAAAGGGTGAAATCCAGTCCGACAACAGCTATTTCAAGCGGGATTCCGACGCGGATATTTTCGGCTTCCTGGATGACTACCTGCCTGACTATGAAAAGGCGAAGGATTGGGGCCTGCGCTGCCTCATCACCTGCAACCACGACACCAAGCGGCCGTCTTTCAACCTGACCGACCGGGAGCGGCGGCTGGCCTATGCCTTTATTTACACCATGCCCGGCGCGCCGTACCTGTATTACGGCGACGAAATCGGCATGCGCTACCGCTGGCTGCCCACAAAGGAGGGCGGCTATCACCGCACCGGCTCCCGTACGCCCATGCAGTGGGACAGCTCGGAGAATCTGGGCTTCTCCAGTGCTCCGGCCGACCGGCTGTACCTGCCGGTGGACCCTGCGGCGGACGCTCCCACGGTGGAGCAGCAGGAAAAGGACCCCGACTCCATGCTGAACTTCGTCCGGGGCCTCATTTCCCTGCGGCAGAGCAACGCCGATTTGGGTAACTACAGCCCCTTTGCGGTCTATTTTGCCCAGAAGGGAAGCCGTCTGTTTGCCTATAAGCGGGGCAAGATGCTGGTGGCGGTGAACCCCAGCGGCGCAGAATTGGCCCTGGAGCTGGACGGCAGCTACGCCGTCTGCTACCGCCTGGGCGAAGCGGAAATCCAGGGCAAGAAGCTGACCCTGGGCGCGCAGAGCTTTATTGTGCTGCAGCCCAACGCATAAAAATGACAGTCCCGGGCAAGCTTTTCTTGCCCGGGACAAAAAATATGCGAAAAAAGGAAAAAAGTGCTTGACTTTTCCTGCGGATTGAGTATAATAAGCAAGTGCCCAGCGGAGTCAAACAATACAGAGGATTAGTGTAACGGTAGCACACCGGACTCTGACTCCGTTCGCGGGGGTTCGAATCCCTCATCCTCTGCCAAAACGTGTGGTCTAAATGACTGCAACCCGAAAACCGCTAGAGTCTCTAGCGGTTTTCCTGTTTTTATACCCAAAATTATCGCTCGATTTTCATGGATGCAAAACATCAACATGAGGGATACGAACGACCGTAAAGCCGATTAGAGGGCTGGTTTCGCTGATTGTTCAGCGGAGCCAGCCCTCTTTTTTCGTTTTCAGAAGAAAATTTCAAAAAATATATTGCACAAATAATCACAATCAGATTTGTGTGACTTTATGCTTCTATGCTCTGAAAATCTCTAGTGAGAATTTGATTACATTCCTCGAGAATGTTCTGGAAACGAGGATCATCTCGCAGGAAGTCATACTCCGCGTACTGGGCTACACTATGCAACAGGGCGCTAGTCATAGCTTTGTCCACTGCCTTTTTCTCTGTACCGGCGATTCGGTGGTAAAGGCATGTGACACTCATATCCCAAGGCTCCTGTGCAGTACGGAGAATCCCCTGAAGCAACGGTAGGATTTGTTCCTTATCCTTAAACTCCATAGCAAGCGAAAGTGCTGCTGCAAAAGCGGAACACTCCCACAACTCAAATAGCTTTACCATATCCTGATGCACCTGTGCAATATGCTTGGATTTGTCAGGCTCACCTGCAGCCAATTCAGCATCTGCCAGTTTCAGCAGATACATCTGAACCTTGTTAATTCCGGTCAGCAAAGCCTGTTCCAATTCCTTCGCTGCATCAGCGGCTCGATCCTGCTTCATGTAGATTTTTACCTGAAGCATCAACTTATCTGCATAGTCCTCGATGACAGTGTTGCGATCTGGCATGGAGTCCAGTACATCCTGCGCCTGTTCCAGATCCCCACGATCAATATACCGATTGACCAGCATATAGTTGGCTACATTGCGAGTCATGGATTCGCCACTTTCGGATAAATGCCGGTACCATGCTTCTGTCTTTGAGAAAAGGTTGGTACGTTCGGAATCCGAAAGATCCGACAGTTGCAGCATACCATCCAGCGACAGGGTCACATTTAGCATAAGACTTTCGTTGTTGGGGTAGCTTCGCATCATTTCTTCCGCACGGTCAAATGCGGCTGCAACACCACTTTCCTCTGCGGTAACCTTCAGCAGATTGCAAAAGTCGCTGAGTTCCTGCTGTGTAAGTTCCTCGTGGAAGCAAAACAGAGTATTCAGATCAATTTTCAGAAGTCGTGCCAGGGACGGCAGAATTGCGATGTCAGGACAAGTAATACCTTTCTCCCACTTGCTGACTGCCGGTGTCGATACGCCCAGGTACTGTGCAAGCTGTTCCTGTGTCAAGCCCAGCTCCCGGCGTTTTTCCTGAATGACGATGTTCATTGGCATATTACCAACTCCAGTTCAAAAGATTCAAAAAGCTTTTTGTACGGATATTATAACTTCAAACCACGGAATTCGCAATCGAGCGATTGTTAATCTTCAAGCTAATAAATTAACCACAAGTTAAATATGGAGGTGATCCCTATAGCAATTCTATTTTCCCAAGTAAAAGTTCAGTCCGCTGATCAGTCGGAAACTTTCCTCATCAGCGGCATCCCCAAGGAGTACGAGGATTTGACGGAATCCGTTCAGCTCGAATGGTTCCTCCAGGACATCGACTCTGACGATACCGTCCAAGTCCATGCAGATGCGTACCTCTATGGCGAGGGCGAAGTTGTAAATGCAACCCACGCAGAGCTCTGCTACTTCCTGGACCGCATCCGTCTCAATCCCAACTTCCTTGAAAGCCGTTGTCAGAGTGCAGGTAGCAGCGACTTTAGCTTTGACTGGAGTTCCGGCGAATTGTTCGGACAGCAGCTCGGATCATGAATACTGCTAAGATGCAAAATCGGCACCCTAGTGGGTGCCGATACATACTGTTAGCCAAATTGGTATTTGGCTTGCTCGGTTATTAGCTTTTGAGATATTTCACGCAAGCAAGAATAATTAGGATAATTGCAGCAAATTCTGCGATAGTCCTTACAACCCCAAAAATTGCGGATAAACCGATGCCTATACCAGCCATAATATATACTCCCTCTTTCGTCAAATTGGATTTATCTTTGATAATAGCCTGCAATACCAACACCAATGGTTGCCCAATGATTGGCTCTTTTCATTTCATACTGTATCTCATCATCAGTCATTGGATTGCCAAAACTTGTGGCTTCCTCAATCATTTCCTCAACCTCTTTTGGAATTGCTTCTCGATAGACACCGACACTAATGTTCTGAAACTGATAAGAGTATCCATTTTCGGTATCACCTATTACACCATTGTTTTGCTTTTTCAAAACTTCAAACAAGTCATTTGCTTGGGTTTCGAAAGCGGATATTCCATAGATTGCAGGTTTCAGCATGCCATCAATCCCGCAGAGAAACTCTATGAATTCTACTTTATTATTGATGTAATCAATCGCCATCTCGCTATTGAAGTAATAACATCTATTTCCAATTACTTCGCCTTTTCCAATTGCAGCCTCAACAGCAGCTTGTTCCATCCCAAGGTAAATTGCCACTCCATCAATCACAACTTTATCTAACGGGAATATCTCGATGCTCATGTGTTTGCACTCCTTTGTCAAATTCAAGTTTT
>JBGVGH010000155.1:0-17177 GCA_045121575.1 Faecousia sp. | reverse complement strand
TCGGAGGCATACACCAAATCGATGCAGGCCTGGTCAATGGCAATGGGGTCGGTAGAAACCAGAATGCCGATGTCCTGCATACAGGGGTCCTCCGCCTCGGCGCAGCAGTCGCAGTCCACGGACATATTTTTCATCACATTGACATAGACCAGATTCCCTTTGAAGTATTCCACCACAGACCCGGCGGCATCCGCCATGGATTCCAGGAATGCGTCGTGGTCGGATGTCCAGATTTTCTCCGGGTCGCCTGCGCCGTGGATATAGGCCTTGCCGAAGGCAGAGGCCACGCCGATGGAAAGCTGCTTCAGCGCGCCGCCGTAGCCGCCCATGGGATGGCCCTTGAAGTGGGACAAAACCAGCATGGAATCATAGCAGGCAATGTCCTTGCCCACGAAATTCTTCCGAATCACCCGTCCGTTGGGAATTTCCAGCTCCAAATCCGGCCCCTCCGCGTCCAGCAAATCCACCGGGAAATGCTCCAGCCAGCCGTGATATTCCAGCAGCTTGCGGTGGCGGGCGGTGTCGTCCCGCTGGCCTGCATAGGCGGTGTTGCACTCCACCACCGTCCCGCCCACAAAATCCACCACCGGCTTCCAAAATTCCGGTTCCAGGAAGTTCTGATTGCCCTTTTCGCCGGAGTGAACCTTCACTGCCACCCGGCCCGGCAGGGAAATGCCTGCCATTTCGTACAGTTCCAGCACCTTTTCCGGAGTGATGGTTCTGGAAAAATAAACGGTTGCGCCCATAAAAATATCTCCTTTTCCGTAAAATCGCACTTTTTTAAATCTTTTTGGAAGAATCAGACCGGTGTTTCATACACCTTTTCGTACAGAAGCCCTTTGATGCGTTCAAATTCCGGTTTCGTTACCGGGCCGCCGGAGGTCATGACCAAAAGCGGCACCGGCTTTTGGCCTTCGGCCAGGGCCGGCTGCACATAGTCGTATTCGTTCAGGAAAAAGCCGTTGCGCTGATAGAAACGGATGCGCCGGGCCGCCAGTTCGTTTCCCGGCTTCTCCACCTCCAGGCAGACCGGTTTTCCCGCCCGGGCCACCAGAGCCGTCAAAAATGCCGCCCCGATTCCGCCGTTTCTGTCCGACGGATTCACCGCCAGATGCTCCAGAAATGTCAGTCCCTCCAGTTCCCAGACGGCGGCGATGGCCTGTATCCGGCCCGTTTCGGGTGCGGTGGAGGCATAAATCCCATAGGCCGGGCGCTCCAGCAGCGCTTTCTGCCCGCTGTATGTCCGGCGCTCGTCCGCCGGGAAGCTCACTTCCATCAGAGCATAGATTTCGTCAAACCGCTCCGGGTTTACTTTTTCGATTTGCATTGCGCTTTCGCTCCTTTTTTATTTTCGCTGTCATGCACCGGCAGCGGGAAGCCGCTGACAAGGAAATATTTTGCTCTGCTATATAAGTGAAAATCAGAGATTGCATTTTTTCAGCGAAAATATCCATAGCTGAATTTTACCATACCACGCGCCCTTTTGCAACCATTCTGCGCACCGTTTCGCAGTCCCACGGCGCGCAGAAATTTATTGCCGCCGGACAGCAGTCGTTGTGCCATCCGGCGGCAGTTTACCTCCCGCAGAGCGTTTTCTGTGCGGCAATGGTTGCCAGCGTATCGCCCAACTGGGTCAGCACCGCCGCCAATGCGGAAATTTCCTCCACGGATTTTCCCTCGGACAGCGCAACCGCCGCCGCTGTAATTGCGGTTACCAGCTGATTCGGGCACATACAGACCACCCCCTGTCAATCTATGCCGAAACGGCAGACGGTGTTCGCAGGAAGCACTCCTCTCAACACTCAGTTACCCACGCATAGTCAAACTGACGGCGATACCCGTTGCCTTTGGTGGGAAGATTTTTCTGTCGCCTGACTTTTTTGTTGGAGTATCTCTTGAAGAATCTCTGCTGATTGGAGTTTTTGGGATATTTCAAATATTTTCCCACCAGAACAATTTCCCCATCCACCAGCTTCCAGTCTAAATGGCCGATTGTCCGGCTGTAATAGCCACGGTTGTTTAATTGCTTCAGTCTTTCAAACTTCCTTTTCTTCCTGTTCCGGCGATATTCGTATCTCCGCATGGGGCACCTCCTTCCACTTTCTCCGCCTGCCGCAAATTTTCCTGCCAATGCCGCCGGGTTAAACTGCGGGTTGATTGACTTTCCGGCGGTTTTTTCCTATAATAAGGCACATATCATTTTCTAATGGAGGGGATATTGTGACGAAACAAAGCTTTCCTGTCATCGACCCTGTTGCAACGGGGGAGAACATTCTCCGTTTGCGAAAGGAACGCGGATTGACCGTCCGGGACCTGCAGGCCTATTTTGGCTTTGAACAGCCTCAGGCAATCTACAAGTGGCAGTACGGCAAGAGCCTGCCCAGCGTTGATAATCTGTATGCGCTCAGTTCTTTGCTGGAGGTTCCGATGAATGACATTCTGGTTCCGGCAAAGCCCCAGCTGAATATTGTCCGCGAGCAGCAGGCAATCGCCTGCTGCTCTCTTTCTTTCTGGCAGCCTGTTTTGAATGCGGCGAAAGTCCGACGCTGTTTCCACCCTTTGTCAAGCGGTTCCGTTTCTCCGTCCAAAGGAAGATACTCCGGTTCCACCTGGAATGCGCCCCAGAGTGGGGCTATGTTTCTGTCATAGCATACAGTTTTATCATCTGTAAAGGTCGTTTGAGGAGGCGTAAGAGAGAAATGGGGAACGGATGATAGAATGTAAGGATGCGCGGACGGTTGCGGGGAATGGCGGGGTGTGAATCGGTGGACGATTTTCAAATAAGTATCCGCCCAATCAGGCTTGGGCAAACCGTCTTTTTCGTTAAAAGTCTGGGAATGTGCAGCCTTATCGTTCATCTGCACCTGAACCGATGTCCACATTGTCTGATTCCGCCGCACCCAAAACAGGCTGCCAGCCTTTTTTTGCTTGTCAGGGTTCTTTTTCGCACTTTGGCAGTTCCGTCAGGCTCCAGGGTTTTCTGTCGGAACCCAGTGCATACCGCAGCACCTGATAGACATCGAAGCTCTGGTCCGCATCCGGGAACTTGCCGTATCCATAGGAATGTTCCATACCCCGCAATTCCGGGAGTATCTGCTTTCGGGCTTCCAGAAGGTGCCGCAGGGCCTCCTCTTTTCGCTGGAAGTCGCTTTCCGACGCAGGCTCCCGGTCCAGGGCGTGTTCGAGCAGCACATTGTACTGTCCAACCCGCATTCTGGCGTAGAACTCGCAGGCGGTGGCAACCACCTGCGCCTGTTCTTCCGTGAGTGTCAGCTTAATCATGCGGCTCCATCCCTTCTGCAAAATTCTCAAAGATTCCGGCAAAGGTGCCGTTGACCGGGAAGGGTGCTTCGTATTGCACCTCCGCATTGACCATGGCCTTGTCGATTTCAGCAGAGAAGCGGTCTGCCTCGGTGCTCAGCTTTTCCGCATATGCTCTGGCCTTCTTGCGGTCGAAGTTGATGGTGGTGACTTTCTTCAGGTCACAGCGGTAGGTCACCTGATTGCCTTCGGCATTGAACCGATAGCCGGTGCCGCCGTTGGCAATCACCTGCTCGGAGCTTTTCAAATCAGCCAGACGCGCAAACAGCATCGCAAGATGGCGGCGGCTGCCGTTCAGGCTCACCTCGCTGTCCATGTCGACGGTCAGCTTGTCCTTGGCCTCCCGGATGGCCTTGGACAGCAGAACTTTCTGCTCCAGCAGGAACACCATAAAGGCCATGATGCCGTTGATGCGGTCAGCGTACTCGCAGGTGGGCACTTCTTCCACGGTTTCGTTCTCCGCTTCGGGCATGACCTTCTTCCGCAGATAGGTGTTCTGCACCTTCATCACATTGGAGTCCCGCATGACGATTTTCTCACATTCATTTTGCAGGTCATCCAGCTTGTTTTGGAAGCGGAAGGCCTCCTTCAAATTCATAGACATGGCTTTTTCTCCCTTCCATGTTTTTCTTCATTGTACCGCCAATGGCCCGGTCTGTCATTGACCTCGTGGTTTAACCGTTTTCCGGCGCTGCCGCCAGCATGTCCGCCAGCCACCGCTTTGCCACCACTTTGTTTTCCGGTGTGCCGCAGAAGCGGGCGAACTGGAAAAGCAGCTGCTGCGGCGTAATTCCCAGATTTCCACACCAAACTTTGACCCTCTCATACAGGCCCTGCTCGATTTCTACCCCAACATTTTCCCCCTTTTCCGGGTTGGTTTCCCCATTTTGGATGGCGGCCCACACATTGGCCTGCTCCTTCAGAGGTTTATCCGCGTCATATTGGCCCGCCACAAGGCGGCAATCACACCGCCCCGTTCTTTCGTCCCGGAATACCAGCAGCTGCACCATATCGTGCAGCTGGACAACCGCCGTCATTTGAATGGCTTCCATGGTCATATTTTCCTCCTTATCATCCATCAGTCTGAACCCCGCCGGCAAGGATGGCCTGCTCCTGTTCCGAAAAACGGAACCAGGCCGCCGGGCACATAATCACATCCTCCTCGCCCTCATTGGTAATGACCCAACCGATATTTTCCGTGCGGGAGATCTCCAAAATAATATCCAGGCAGTCGCAGAAGTCCTCCCGGCTGATGCGGGGCATGGTGTCTATGGGTTGCAGATAAAGCGCATCCATCTCTGATTCCTCCTGTGTCCAATTTTGTTCAAAGCCGGAAAGCGGCACGAATTTGCTTGACATCCGGCTATTGGCAGGGTATACTTGCATTAAGCAGGCACGAATTTGCTTGTTATAATGGGATTATAACAGAACGATTTTGCCTTGTCAATAGAAAAACAGCAAAATCGTGCCGTTTTTGCCTTCATTCCAAAATCGAAAGAGGTGTGTTATGTCAATCGAATTTGGCAAAAGATTAAAAACAGAGCGAGAAAAAAAGGGCTGGACGCGTCCCCAGTTGGCAGAGGCTTCCGGCGTTGCAGTCCGCACCATCCAGAACTATGAAAACAGCACCCGCTGCCCCGGCAGGGTGGAGATTTGCAACAAGCTGGCAGCGGCCCTGGATGTCACCCCCGCCTATCTGTTGGGTGAATCCGAAGCCTATCACGCCCACATGGAGCAGGCCAGAGAAATCGGCGGTGTCAAAAGCGTACGGGAAGTGAAGGCCATGGTGGACGACATCAGCTGCTGCTTTGCCGGCGGCGAACTTCCCGAGGAAGATTTGGAAGCCATGATGGATGCCCTCATCGATGCCTACCGCATTGCCAAGAATCATAACAAAAAATACGCCAACCGCAAGAGTACCGCCGCCCGCGGGTAAGCCTTCCGGTTGTTATTTCCAGTCCAGCCAGGGAAGGAGGACTTTTTCCATGCAGTTGGAGCAACTGGCCCGGATCGGCAACGGTCTGGCTGCCCGCTACCACACCCGGGACCCCTTTCAGATTGCCGAAGCGCTTGGGATTGAAGTCCTGTTCCGCGACGACTTTACCCGCCTGAAGGGTGCCTACTGCGTCATCAAGCGGCAGCGCTTTATCTTCATCAATTCCAACCTGCCCCAGCAGGTGCAGTGCATTGTCTGCGCCCACGAAATCGGGCATGACCAGCTTCACCGCGCCGCGGCCAAGGGCAACGGCATAATGGAATTTCAGCTTTACGATATGCGCACCCGCCCGGAGTATGAAGCCAACATGGTGGCCGCCGCCATGCTTTTGGACACATCAGAAGTTCTGGAGCTTATCTATCGCGGCTATGACGCAGAGCAAATCGCCTCCACTCTCCACTCCGACATCAATCTGGTGGCTCTGAAGGTGGACGCCCTTATCCGCGAAGGCCATCCCCTCATCCCCCAGGCGCACAAAAGCAATTTTCTGCATTGACCCTGCGGGGCTTGCAGCCCCATATTTATCAACGAAAAGGAGCTATATTATGATCCAATTCATCGACACCTTAAAAACCAGAGCCAGCGTCAAAAGCTACAAGCCGGACAGCGTTCCCATGGAGCTGGTTCGCCGCATTGCACAGGCCGGAACCTACGCCCCCAGCGGCATGAACAAGCAGTCTGCCATCATTCTTGCGGTGACGGACAAGGCCATGCGGGATAAAATTGCCCAGTTGAATGCCGCAGTCATGGGCATGGACAAAGACCCCTTCTACGGTGCCCCTGTGGTGCTGGTGGTGCTGGCTGACCGGAATGTGGGCACCCATGTGTATGACGGCAGTCTGGTGATGGGCAATCTTCTCAACGCCGCCCACGCCGAGGGTCTGGGTGCCTGCTGGATTCACCGCGCTAAGGAAGTATTTGACACCGAGGAAGGCAAAGCCATCCTGAAGCAGGCCGGTATTGAGGGAGACTACGAAGGCATCGGCAACTGCATCCTCGGCTATCCCGCTGCCGACGCCGCCGTCAAGTCAAAAAAAGAGAATTATATCTACTATCTGTAAGTCCGCCTTAAAAACAGGTTGACCTCAAAATAACAGAAAAAGCCCGGAATGGAGAAGCGAATCTTCCCCATTCCGGGCATTTTTCCTGGTTAACAGCCCTGTTTTCCGTTTTTGTGGTCTTCCAGCGAGCAGGCGGCCACAGCAAGACCGGAAATAAGCCCTGCGTCCTCCTCTTTCAGGCTGACACGCCCATCTTCCAACACAAAGCAGGGTATGCCGGCCTGCCCCTTTTCCTTCGCTTCCGCAAAGACGGGGCTATTATCCCGCAGGTGCAGAAATTCCTTCAAAATCCGCACATGGGAGCCGATGTCTTTGTATTCAAATTCCCCTTCCCGGCCCTTGATTTGCTCCTTTACTGCCACGCAATCCGGGCAGGTATCCATGCCGTAAATGGTAATCATCCCAACACCTCCAAATTTTTGTTATGATCGCGGCTGAAGCTCAAAATGTCCGCTTCCTTTTATTTTACTCTTTTTCTGAAATAAAACAACACCACGACCGCCACCTCCGCAACATACGCAACGCTGAACAGCATATGACGCATCGACGCCTTCTGCTGCGCCGCCTCCATGTCGGCCCGGGTATATACGGTAATGGGGAGCGCCGTCCCCTCTTTGGGCGTGTAGTCCACACGAACGACGCTTCTGTTTCTTTCTATGTATTTGCAGACCACATTGCCGTTTTTGTCCTTCAGCGTGCGGCTGAAAAATTCTTCCGCACCCCAATTGTCAAATTCATCAAAGGGCGCTGCGCCGGAAATCTCGGAAGGCTCCTGAAAGTTATAGGGAATGTCCTGCTCCATGTAGGCAACAAAGCTTTCATAGTCATAAAAGGTCTTGCCATCGGCAATGGACAAAGGGCCCCGGAGGCCTGTTGCAAATTGATGGCCAACGAAAGTCACCAGCAGAACCGCCGCCAGGCCAATAGCGCATCTTCTTTTCAGCTTGTGATTCTGCTGATATGCCGCTTTTTCCCGTTCCTCCAGCACATAAGTGCCCTTTTTGATAAAAGCGGCGTTGACAAAATAGCACACCACGGCGTAAATCAGCAGGCTTAGCCCGGCCCCAATCGCGCCAAACAGCAGCAGGTTGTCCCCACTCAGACCCATGTAAGCATCCACCAGCATCAGCGGAAGGGTAAATCCGACACAGCCAACGGTAACAGCCGCAGATTTTCCCGCCAAACCAATGACGCTGCGGCGGAAATCAGACAGTTCCCCTTCCTCCAGCCCTGCATCCTCCACGCTGAGGAAGGCGCGATTTGTAAAAACCGCCTGACAGACAATGCTGGCCGCAAAGAAAATCGCCCCGCACAGGAAGCCCAGCACCGCCTTCAAAAAGGCCAGATTGCAGATAAGCGCCACCAGCAAGCCCACCGCGGACACGCCCACGGCAATACAGGTCTGGCTGCGATACTGGGATAAGGTGGCTTTGAGCATCCGCTGGCGCTGTTTTTCCCCCTTCATGGTGGTATCCGCCTGAAGCGCAGGCTCCGCCCGTTCCTCCGGCGATTTCCGCGCGCCCCGCAGCAGTTCATCACAGGTAACATCAAAGATTTCCGCAATCACCGGAATCAAAGACAAATCCGGCGTACCCTCATCCCGCTCCCAGCGGCTGACGGTTTTATCGGATACATTCAGGCGGTCAGCCAAATCCTTTTGGGTCATTCCGTTCGCTTTTCGCAGGGCGGCAATAAAGCCGCCAATCGTTTTCTTTTCCATAATCGTCCTCCCGGGGCTGTTTTTTACGCCTTCATTCTACGGTTTTGACAGTGAGAATACCACCCAGCAGCCTTGGAATGACTCTCAGAATCCGAGAATTGCCCAAAATTTGGCCCTTTTCCGCCTTTTGCCCAGCGTCCGCCCTTTTGCAAGGGTCTACTTTCATTTTACAGGTGCAGCTGTTTCCTGCGGCCCGTTTTTATCCTTCTTTGTCGCAATCAATGCCGCGGCAACGCCCACGGCGCCTCCCAGCAGTTTGGCCCCAAGCAGGGCCGATGCCAACTGCGGCTCTGTGCTGAGGGTGAAGCCCAGGTGCGCGGCGAAGGTGGAAGCCCCGCAGACGACGAACGCACCGCAGACCACCTTTCCCCGCCTGTCCATGCGGGGAATCATGGCAAGGGCGGGAACGACGCTGACCATGCCGATGAGCAGGCCGGTGGTGCTGACCTCATTCAGCCCCGTATGCGCGCCGACCCACGCAAAGGGCTTTCGCAGCAGCCGCTGTATCAGCTCTGCCAGGGGCATACTGCCCAGCATCACGATGGCGATGGAGCAGACTACCTCCATCGCATCGGAAAGTGCCGTCATTTCGGGCAGGATAGCCAGCCCCGTCATGTGCGCCGCCGCGCCCAGGGTCAGGCCCAGAATTGCCAGCATCTGCACCGCTTTGGCAAATTTCTGAAACAGGCGAAGCATGCCTTCGGGCCATTTTTTCAGCCCCAGCAGAAGCAAGGCTGAAATCAGAAACACGGGCAGGCAATTTCTAAGAATATCCCCCAAAGACAGCCCGCACAGCACACCGCCGAAGAAAATTCCCACAGGCATGGTGGCAAGCCCCAGCAAGATGCCTCTGGTAAAATATGGGCGGTCGCTTTCTCCCACCGTGCCCAGCCCCACCGGGATGGTGAACACCACCGTGCAGCCAAAAATGGCGGATACGATAATGCCGGCAAATTTTCCGAATGCAGCATCCTGCGCCAAATCCATGGCCATTTGGTAGCCGCCCATATCAATAGCCAGAATACTGCCCACAATTCCCGGGTCTATGCCAATGGCAGAGCATACCGGAACAACGATGCCGCGAAGCAGGCGGGACAAAACCGGCCCAAGGCAAAGGATGCCCGCCATGGACAGCGCAATGGAGCCCAGCAGGCGAAAGGCTTCCTCAAACCGCTGCCCCAAGCCAAACCGATTGCCCAGCATATAATCCATGCCGCCAAGAACGGCACCCAGTGCCATGGCATACATAAGACAGGTTGTCATTTTGCCATCACCGCTTCAATTTCTTCAATGGTTCTGGGCGTTGCGGCAGAGAGGTTTTCACAGCCATCCTCTGTCACCAGGCAGTTGTCCTCCAAACGGAAGCCGATGCCCCATGCTTCATGATAAATGCCCACATCCACGCAGAACACCATGCCGGGGCGGATGATTTCCGGCGCTTCGATTTCGTCGTGGACATCAAAGCCCACATGGTGGGCACCGCCGTGCCACATATAGGTACCCACATCCTCCACAGCGTCCATGACCCCGGCTTCCACCAGCAATCGGGCATTGTAAGCGCGCACCGTGGCATCCACATCGGCCATCTTCATGCCGGGGCGGATGATGGAGAACATATAATCAGAGGTTTTCAGCGCGCATTCATACAGCAGGCGCTGCTTTTCCGTGAATTTGCCGTTGCAGGGCCAACCGCGGGATACATCGGTAATCATGTTGTCCCACTGGGCACCAACATCGTTGAGAATCATATCTCCATCCCTGGCCTGACCGGTGTAGGCATCGTAATGGATGCAGAAATTGTTATCACCGGCAGAGATGATGGACTGGAAGCCGGCCTCCAGGGGGCTGTACTGGCCCAAAACCCGGTCAAATTCCGCCTTGTACTGATATTCCCACATACCGGGGCGGGAGGCGCGCATCATGGCGAGAATGCCTTCCCGGGTGATGGCTTCGGCCTTGCGCATGGCCTCGATTTCACAGGGCTGCTTGATGGTACGAAGCTTCCGCAGGAAGGGATTGACCGTGGCAATGGACAGGTGCGGATAGGTTTCCTGCACATAGCGGGCAAAAATGTGGGCCGGGGTGTCCATGTCAGTCGGGCTTTGCCGATGGGTGTCCAGATAGACCCGGGCAAACTTTCCGCTGACCGTCAGCCCATGGAAGTGCTGATAGAGCAGCTCCGTGCTGCGCACATCCGAAATGCCGGAAATGGCATCCGCTTCGGCGGCGCTGAGCCGCCGTCCCGTCCAGCGCTCTGCCATCCGGTCCTTGGGCAGCAGATAGAGGGTTTCCTTCACCGCTCCATCGGCGGTTTTCTGCACCAACAGCACCGATTCCTTCTGCTGAATGCCGGTGAGGTAGACAAAATTGCGGTTGGCATAGAACAGGTAGCAGGCATCAGCGGATTTGCGCAGTTCCTTGCCGGAAAACAGCAGCATCAGACTGCCAGGCTCCAGCATTTCGTACAAACGGTTGCGGTTTCCCATGTAAAATTCTTTTTCCATCGTGTGTTCCCTCTTTTTGTTGTTTTTTCAATCGCTTACCATGCGACCAGGCAGGCAGTTTTATCTCGTCTTACAGTAGCAGAAAAGGGCGGCAATTTCAAGAAGTTTTCTTCTCCTATGTTTCATGTCCAAGGAACGGTCATACAAATATTCCTCCGCAACTTTCGCGGCAGAAAAATTTGAAAAGCACTCGCGAAAGCAAGTGCTTTTTTCTTGGCAGAGGATGAGGAATTCGATGAAATTATCGTGTCGCTGCGGTCCAGCCCGCAGCGAGCAGATGCCCACCGGGCATCTGTATTTAAATCTGTTCGAATCCCGCCCCCAACAACGAGCAAAAAACGCCATCCAAAAGGATGGCGTTTTTTACTGGCGTTTTTGAACTTAATCTATATTTTTCACCAAATTTAAGAGACCGCCAAATCCAAATTTACTTAGAGCCGCAACAACTTTTTGGCTTTTCTATAACCTTAAAACGGGCCATTTTTGCTTCTGAACTAAATATATATTTGTTAATATCTGCATTTTTTGTAAAGCGATTCGAACCCCCGCTAACGGGAATCGGCATTATGTTGTAGCGGAACGAGTCCATTGATGGATGATTTGCTCGGCTGCTTCGCTGGTGATCTGAATGCCGTCCGTTGAAGTATAATTGCGATGGCTCAGAAAACTGCTGTTTTCACGAGTACCCCAAGGGAGCCCTCTTTTAGAAAACCAATAGGTTTTGAATTTAAAAAGGAAGTTGAACTCTTTTTGAAAAATCCGGATCATCACTAATGGTTGTTATATCCATAAACTGATTAGCATGATAATAGACATTCTTACTTTCATCTGCTGTCATTGCTTGGAATACTAAGGGTAGATTATTCGCTTCAGGGGTGATTTTTTTATATTTACGGTATTTAACTAGTGTATCATCCCCACAATTGTCTTGCGTAACATACTTACCAATATAGCTGTTATCCTTATTTGGATCTTTGATATATATTGTTCTCACGGGACAATTCTTTGCTGAAATATCTTCATCAGCCTCATGAATAAGTAGTACTTCTATTTCATCTGGCATATTTAGTATGTCGCTGGTAGCATCAATATACACCATGGAGAAACCATTATCAGGATTGTCCTTGATTTTTTGTTGAAAGACCTTAACCTTATGGTATCGATTAGCAATATACAACTTTTTTACTATTTCGGCTTTCAGAGCTGTTATAAAATCATGATATGCTTGAGAAACAAAATCATAGATTTTTGTCAGGTATTCTGAAATATCTTGTTTTTCATGCTGCTGCTCTTTTTTATAAAAAGGGTTTATAGTAGACTCTTCGCCTTTACCAATCAGAGACATAGACAATTTGATATACACATCACAAATATGTTTCGTTCTGTTGTTGAAATTTTCAATATACTTGAATTCGTCACAATTAGCAATATTGGTATACCAACTTGAAATACTTGGAAAATCTTGCGAATAGTCCTGTTGCTCAAAAACTTTTTTCATGAACCCGAAATCAACACGTTCTATATTTTTAGCACGTGTTGAAAGGCACGCAGCATTAGCTGCTTGAGACATACAATCAAAAGCATTTCTAACATATTGAAAAAAGTCTTTTGTGAGTTTGTCCAACAAAAAAGGAATATTTGTTTCTATATCAGCAACAGTAAAACTATAGGCAGGCATCCTATCATAAGTAAGAGCCACCTTTTTTATAGGACCAGGCTGCTCTATTAATTCATTATAGAAATCTGATTGCCATCTTTGTTGTTCTTCGGTCATTTTTGAAATTAATGATAATATGGATTCTTTGCAAAACAAAGCGGTTTTAATTGTTTTACGTGTATTAATTATAAACTGATAAGAATCATATACCTCATAGGTATATAAAAATTGGGCCAATTCTTTGCTGTTCACTCTTTTATCCACCTGCAATTAATTTGCTTTATCGTCATACTATCACCCGGCGTGATGTTTTATGCTTTGCTAAGTGATGTGACATGAAGATCAATATTTTTGCCTGCATTTTTCTTTTGTACACTGTGGACAACCGTTCCCACTATTTCTGTTTCCGATCACGGCCTGCCACTCATGCCCATTTTTACATAGCCACCATACTTTTTTATGAGAACCCGAAGATACCATTGTTGGCAAAAGGGGTTCATTTCTGGTAGGATGCCATTCAAGCGCAAGATCAGGATTTATTGTTGCTAGGTCATTATACCCTGGTAATACTTTCTTACCGGCACAGTAAGGACAACCTCTGCCTTTTACCCGATTGGCAATTCTTGCCTGCCACCTATGGCCTAAAGCACATTTCCACCAAACACTTCTGTCAGAATGAAGCGATACCATAGAGGGTAACAACTCGCCGTTTTTTTCAATGTCCCATTCAGCAGCAAGGTTTGGGTTTAGCGAAGCAAGGTCGTTTAATCCAGGCGCTATTTTTTTACCTGAGCAGTACGGACATCCTTTTCCCCTGGTTCTATGATAGACTGCCGCCTGGTAAGACTTTTTGCAATCAGGACACACCCACCAGATTTTGTTCGCAACACCGGCAGACACCATAGAGGGTAATAAATCTCCGTTTTTTGTTGGATGCCATTCGCAAGCGATTTCCGGGTTAGTAGTAACTAAATCATTATATCCAGCCAACACTTTTTGCCCGGCGCAATATGGACAACCATTCTCCCCTGAAACTCTGCTACTTACTACTGCTTGCCATTCGTGCCCTTTATAGCATTTCCACCAGACTTTTTTGTTAGAATAAGGCATTATCATTTCTGGTTTTAAGGATAAATTTTTTTCAAAATTCCATTGTTTGGCAATTTCGGGATATTTGCTTGCTAAGCTGTTTTCTTTTTCGATAGAAATATACTGATTATAAATTTCAGAGGCATCGCTCATAACATCAATAGAAACTTTGCCAAACCCAAGCAAATCAAATAATCTTTGGATTGCCCAATTCAATGAATCCTTGTTCGATGAATTATATACATACTCAATAGTGTCGCCGGATACAACGTTATGATCACCTTCAGCAATCGTAACTATTCGTATGTCTTTATCCGCAAAGAAATCTACTTTTCTTCGATCAGAATTATTTTTGTTTTTGTGCCAGAATATGCCATTGTATTCAATTCCTATTTTGTATTCCGGAAGATAAATGTCGATTTCCTTTCCAAAGTCCAAGTTTCTGCTTTCAGCGTGTGTCACTTGGCTGCAATAGAATAGAATGGCTTGTTCTGGAAATGAAGTTTGTTGTTCTAATCGACAAATAGGACATCCTAAGTGCTGGAGTGTCCTGCTATTAATAACTGCTTGCCATTCGTGGCCTTTACGACAAATCCACCAAACTTTTTTTCTAGAACCTGGGGACACCATTTGGGGTAATAAGTCACCATTCTTCGGCGTGTCCCACTCCTTAGCGATATTTGGATATAAGGTTTCTAAATCGTTAATTCCGGATATTACTTTGTGACCTGAACAATATGGGCAACCGTTTCCATTAACACGGTTTGCGATTGATGCTTGCCACTCGTGACCGTTAGCGCATTTCCACCAAACGCTTTTTCCGGAATGGAGCGAGACCATTGTAGGTAATAATTTTCCGTTTTTTTCTTTATTCCATTCGGTGGCGAGGTTCGGGTTTAGCGAAGCAAGATCATTAATTCCCGACACTATTTTTTTGTTTGAACAATATGGGCAAGCAGTTTTACCGGTTGTACGATTTGCGATTGCTGTTTCCCACTCATGTCCAAAAGAACATTTCCACCATACTTTTTTTCGAGAGCCAGGAGATACCATTGTGGGTAACAAATCGCCGTTCTTTTCTGCACTCCACTCCTTAGCGATGTCAGGATATAAAGTTGCTAAATCGTTGAATCCCAATATTGTGTTGCGACCTGCACAATACGGACAACCGGTTTTCTCTTTTACTCGCTTTTCGATCGCCGTTATCCATTCGTGCCCAAGAGCGCATCTCCACCAAACCTTTTTTCCAGAACCCGAGGATACCATTGTGGGCAATAGTTCACCATTCTTCTCTGTATTCCACTCCTTGGCAATGTCTGGATATAGGGTTGTCAAATCATTAATTCCTGCTACTGCTTTGCGTCCTGAACAATACGGACAACCTGTATTGCGAATTGCACGATTTGCAATTGTTGCTTGCCACTCGTGACCCAAAGCGCATTTCCACCAAACTTTTTTACCACTGCCTATAACGAGTTCGTTTGGTGATAATCCTAGCGCAGTGCTTCCCAACGGCATTCCGTCTGCCACTGTGGGGCAGTACCATTCACCAACTCCAGCATTGATTTTGCCTTGCTAAGTTTGCTTTCCAATACCTCCTGCCCCAGCACGAGAGTTTCCCCAATATTTCTGTGGGCATACACTCCACCAACGAGACCTATTGTGTACTCTATGGACTCCATCAATTCCTGGGCCAGTTCAACCGGGACAGAAGAGTTTCTACCCATATGCCGGTGCTTGTGGTAGCTCTGTACCTGCTTTCCCATGAGCAGGTACATTTGACTCATAACACGTTGCTGTTCTTCCGGGGATAGCGGATTGATTGGTAGCTGGCTCACCAAAACGCCTCCTCATCTGCATAGCGGTCATCGAAGTCGTTCCGAGCCCAGCGGCACAGTTCTTCCAGAGAAATAGTGGTCAGTACCTCAGTAGAGCCATGGGCCTGTCCGTTGAACACCTTCTCCATAAACTCAATCAGGTCATCATCGGAGAAACGATCCTCAGACTCATTTTTGAAGTAATAAAAGGCATCCTGGAGATCACCAAGAGTAGCGGCATAGTTATATGGATCTACGTAGGGAGACTTGCAGAATGCACGGATCAGCTTTGGTAGGATACCGCCGCCAAATTCAACACGGCCGGTACTGCGAAGTGCTTGTCCACGCAGTTCCACTAATTCCGTGATATCCGCTTCTGTCAGGGTAAGACCATAGATCTGATTCAGTTCGTTACAGCATCGGATCTCATCCTTGGCAGCAGAAATCTGCATCTGACGGATTTGAAGGTCATTCATGTGCATCCTCCTGTTCTCTTTCTACGATAGCCCAGCTTTCCGGGTAATGCTCCCGATAATAATCAGCCATTGGTCCAGGAGTATATAATAGGTTCGATTTCCGGATTCCGTCCGCTTCCACTTTCCGAATCCAGTTCAGCATCCCCTCTGACAGTTCATGGTACCGATGAATGACCAAGGCGCCCAGCCGTTCCTGCTCCAGCAGAGCTTCGCAGGCGTCCGGGATGAAGGTTTCACTGATAACCGGGACGGCAGTTTCTGAAATCGCTTCATTGGGGATTCTTGTGGATTCGGTGCTTTCAGGATCGCACAGGTACAGGCTTGCACTTTTGCCGCGGTAGAGGATTTCCAGAGCATTTGGGAAGTATTCGTCAAAATAGATTCGCCCCTCTTTGGTATAGCCGTAGCTGTACTCATAGTTCCGGACAGTGTACATGAGTGCCATGGGCAACAGAGTGGTCATGTAGACCCTGGCCGGTTTTTCAAAGGACTCCGGTTTCCTGGGTTCCAGCACAGTCAGTCCTGCGGTGGGTGAGCAATGATAGTATGCCATAATACATTCCCCCTTGTGCTGTATATTGTACCGCAAAGAAAAGTAACTACAAGTCTTGAAAAACACCCATTTTTCTGCTATAATAGAGCCACAAAGGAAGAGAATGTTGCCTCGGAGATTTCTCCGGGGCTTATTTCATATGGTCTTAAGTTGCGTTTGGTACTCAAATGTGCTACACTTATTGCATCCATTCACCGAATCGAGGACTCCCTATGGCAGACACATATCAAATCCTGGTGGTCGATGATGACTTTTCTATCGTCAACATCATCGAAACCGCTTTAAAGCAGGCAGGCTATCAAGTGCTGACGGCGCACGATGGCGAAGCTGCCTGTCATATTGTGAATACAAAACACCCGCATCTTATCATCATGGATGTAATGATGCCCCAGTGCAACGGCATTATCGCCACAATGCGTATCCGTCAGAACAACAATGTTCCCATCCTTATGCTCTCTGCAAAAGCAGAGGGATCGGATCGTGTACTTGGATTGGAAGCCGGTGCTGATGATTACTTAGTTAAGCCTTTCTACCAGCAGGAGCTGCTTGCAAGAGTGAAAGCGCTGCTTCGCCGGTACGACGATCTTGGTTCTATCCGGGAAACCAAATCGGAAGATCAGATCCAGGTCGGCAACATTATTCTAAATACTTCTACAAAGCAACTGATCGTCCGGGGCGATGCTGTTCGCCTTACTGCTACCGAGTTCAAGATCCTGCAAGTGATGATGTCCAATCCTGGCCGGGTGTATTCCGCAGAGGAGATTTACGAACGGGTCTGGGAGAGCGATGCCTATGCTGTGGAAAACACGGTCATGGTTCACATTAGCCGCATCCGCGAAAAGTTGGAGTTAAATCCGAAGAAACCGGAGTATTTGAAAGTCGTTTGGGGGATTGGATATGTCTTTGAAGCGCCGTAATATCATTGCTTTCATTCTGATTCTCTTTGCTGCTGTGTGCTGGACTTTTGGACAGCAGATGTTAGA
>JBGVGH010000154.1:0-7179 GCA_045121575.1 Faecousia sp. | reverse complement strand
TATGCTTGGAGCGGAACATCTATCGCCCATATTCTCTGCAACATGGTGTACCTTGGGCATACCCACACGATGAAAAGCACCACCATCTCCTTCAAGAACAAGACTCGCATCGCCATCCCGGAGAACGAGCAGATCATCGTCAAGGACACCCACCCGGCGCTGGTCACCCAGGAGAAGTGGGATATCGTGCAGGAGGTGCGGAGCCATAAGCGCAGACCGCCCAAGCATATGGATGAACCGAACATGTTCGCTGGATTGACCTTCTGCGCGGACTGCGGCAGTGCCATGGTGCTGTATAGAACGGAATCCATCAAGAAAGAATGGTACCATCTCAAGTGCGGAACCTACGGAAAGAAAGGCAAGGAATACTGCACACCCCATCAGATCCGGCAGGATGACCTTTATCAGGTTATTCTGGATGACTTGCGGCGTGTGACCCACTTCGCCCGGAAAAAGGAAAAGCAATTTGCCGCCTACATCACCCGGAAGAACAGCCAGGAACTGCGTAAGGAAATCAATAGTCTGCAAAAGGAAGTTGATACCATGGAACGCAGAGTCGCAGAACTCACCTCGCTATTCAAGAGGTTGTATGAGGACAATGTTCTGGGACGCATTACCAACGAACAGTTCCGTATGCTTTCTGCCGATTACAATGCGGAGCAGAAAACCCTGGAAGAAGCACTCCCTGGGAAGAAAGCACGGTTGGAGAAGCTGAAAGATTCCGTTTCCAATGTGGATGCGTTCATCGAAAAGGCAAAGCGGTTCACCACCATTGATGCGCTGACTCCCGAACTGCTCCGGCTGTTCATCCAGCGGATTGAGATTGGGGAAAGGGCGAAGAAGCACGCGCACTCCTCGCCCCAGAAGATCCGTATCGTCTACAAGGACATTGGAATCATTGACAGTGAGATGGAAAAAGGAGAGCAACCTGTTCACATGGTTACTCCCCCTGACGAAAATACAGATATGCAATTGTTGGCATAAAAACACCAAGGCGGACAGCAGTTCGCTGTCCGCCTTGATGTCCGATAATGGTCATGTCACAAAAAGTACCTATGAACACTATCAGAAAGGGTATCTGTTTTTTTCTCCGCAATTAAAATTTCCCCTTGCTATTTTAAAATAAATGGTGTATAATACCCAAGTCAACACCTGCCGGTGTGATGGAATTGGTAGACGTAGTGGACTCAAAATCCACCGCTGGCGACAGCGTGCCGGTTCGAGTCCGGCCACCGGCACCAACAAATTTCCGGGGGACGAAAGTCCCCCGGAAATTCGTTTTGTAAGGAAACGGACTCGAACAGATGGAAATGCGGCGCGGACGAGCGCCGCCGGCGACGGCTTGACGGAGCCGAACCATGATTAAATCGAGTCCGGCCACCGGCACCAGAAAAAAGCACGCCTTTTGGCGTGCTTTTTTCAGTGAAATAAATCCCTGTCGGGATTTGTGAAATGCCCTGCGGGCGTGAAATACGCCTTCGGCGTGTGAAATGCCTGCGGGCGTGAGGGATTTATTTCATTTCACTTTCCTATGCCGCCCCTACTGATTTAACTCCTAACTCCTCACTCCTCATTCCTAACTCCTCATTCCTAACTCCTAATTCCCCATTCCTAACTCCCCAAGAACACGAAACTGCCGTCGGTGAGGAAGGTATTCAGCCCATAAAGCACCAGCACCCGGTCGAAATTTTCTTCCGTGCAGAGCCGGGCCACGCTTTCTTTATCATAGCGCAAGTCCAGCAGTACCACCTCCCCGAACCGCTGGGCCAGGAAAGGGGCAAAGCAGCTTCCGAAGGAATCCCGCAGCACCAGGATTTTCCCCTGCTGGGCCGGGTTTTTCAGCCGCACCAGGGGCTGATTTCCCCCCAGAAAAATGGCGTATTTATCCGCACCTGCCGCCTTTTCCATGTCAAAAAGGCCGCTTGCCCCCTCCACCTGAATTTTTGCCGGGCTGCGCCAGATTTCCAATGCTTCCCCCGCCGTCAGCCACAGGCAGCTGCGGCAGTAGGTGCTGCCGTAAAAGTCCGGCACCACCTGAATTTCAAAATCTTCCCTTTCGAGCTCCGGCTTTCCCAGCTGCGCCAGATAGGCATTGCAGGCGGTGAATGCCCCCAGGCTGGTCCAGTGATGGTCGGTGCGGTAAAACAGGGCTTCCGGGTTTTTATAATCCACGGATACTGCCGATACGCGGCTCTTTTTCAGAATTTCCGCCAGAATCTCCCCGTCCCGATAAGGCCGGTGGGGCGGGTAAATGGACGCTTCCATCAGAAAGCCTGCCGAGGGCACCAGCAGCAAATCCACAGGGAGGCCGGTTTTTTCCTGAAATTGGTTTACATAATCTATATTTTTCAGCCCACGCCCCATTTCCGCCGGGGCTTCCACCAGACGCCCGCCCCGGGCGGCATAGATTTCCCCCCGCCGCCCGGTGACAAGATTCCAATAGGCATCCACCCCCAGAAAAAAGCTGCGCCCCGGCAGATGGTCGGAAAGGTAGGTTTCCATCTTCGCCCCAAAATTCTGGTCAAGCTCCGGAAATTGGGACAATTCCCGCTTTTCAAGAGTAGAAAAGTCAGATTTTGGCAGGAAAATATACAGCAGCACCATGACGCCCAAAAACACAGCCAGCAGCAGGCACTGCACCCGCTGCGCCCAGGTGGGTTTTCCCATGACAGCCTCCTAAAACCGAAAATACAAAAAGGGATTGTAGCCCTGCCGGGCCAGCGCCCCCAGACACAGCAGGAGCAGCACCCCCGCCGCCGCCACCCGGCCCCAGCGCACCAGAGTTCTCCCCCGGCTCCGCAGCAGCCACCGGCGCAAAAGGGGCGTGGCGCAGACGGCGGCGCTGACAAGATATATTAGCTCCGACCACAGGCACGCCCAACCCGCCGCCGGGGTTTCCGCTCCGGAAAACAGCCGGGGCAGGAACGCCGTCAGCGCCCCCACATCCTCAAAATAAAACAGCGCCCAGCCCAGCAGCACCCAAAAGAAGGTACAGCCCTGCCGCAAAAGCCGGGGCAGCCTCTCCAGCCACCGCAGGGCAAACAGCTTTTCCGCCGTCAGAAGCAGGGCATAATACAGCCCCCACAGAAGAAAATTCCAGCTTGCCCCGTGCCACAGCCCGGTCAGTGCCCACACGAGGAAGATGTTTCCAATCTGCCTTCCCTTTCCCCGGCGGCTGCCCCCCAGGGGGATATACACATATTCCCGGAACCAGCCGGACAGGCTCATGTGCCATCGCCGCCAGAAATCCGTGACGGACTGGGCGGTGTAGGGATAATTGAAATTCCGGGGAAACCGGAAGCCGAACATCCGCCCCAGTCCCCTTGCCATGTCGCTGTAACCGGAAAAATCATAGTAGATTTGAAAGGCAAAGGCCACAAGCCCGCCCCAGGCTGCCACCGTGCCGGGGGTTCCCTGCAAATTCTCCCACAAAAGCCCCATGGGATTGGCCAGCAGCAGCTTTTTGGACAGCCCCACCAGAAAAAGCTGGCTTCCTGAGGAAAAATCCCCTGGATTTTCCCGGCGGCTTTCCAGCTGGGGCGCCAGCTCGCCATAGCGGATGATGGGGCCGGCAATGAGCTGGGGAAACAGGGCAATATAGGTGGCAAAGGCGGTGATTTTTTTCTGGGCCGGGGCATCCCCCCGGTACACATCCACCAGATAGCTCATGGCCTGGAAAATATAAAAGGAAATGCCCATGGGCAGCGCCGCCCCGGTCAGGCCGAGAAGGGGGCGGTATTTAAACCACCCCAGGCAGACAAGATTTGCCCCCACCCCCAGGGCCAGCAGCCATTTTTTCCGGTATTTTTCCAGGGGCAGCGCCAGCAGGAAATTCATTCCAATCACCGCCGCCATGAGCCACAGATACCCCGGCTCCCCCCAGAAATAGAAAAACAGGCTCAGCCACAGGAGCACCCCGTTGCGCCACCGGCGGGGCGCCAGATAATAAAAAAGCAGCGCCGCCGGCAGAAAGCCAAAGAGAAACACAAAGCTGGAAAATACCATCGCGGCACTCCTTTCGGAAAGTTGGCAGTTATCAGTAGGGGCAACCTGCGGTCGCCCGCCAATCCTTCCCCGGGCATTTTCAGCGGAAATGCCATCCGCGGAAGCGGATAAATGTCATCCTGAGCGGAGCGTCAGCGAAGTCGGAGGATCTCATGCGGGAAGGTAGAGATTCTTCGGCTCACTTCGTTCGCTCAGAATGACAACGGTTTTTTGCTTTCAGGCGGCGGGCGCACCGCCCCACCGATTGGTTCGTTCTTTTGATGCGTCACAAATACTTTGATACTGCTCGGCAAGGTCAAGACCTTGCCCTACAATAGGTGACAGGATGCGGGCGGATAATATCCGCCCCTACTGACCACTGCCAACTGACAACTCCTAATTCCTAATTCCTAACTCCTAATTCCTAACTCCTAACTCCCCGCAGGGTTTTTTCCATTTTGTCTGCGTTGGGCGACACCAGCAGGGCAAAAAATTTGCCGATGACCACCGTTTTTGCATTCTGCACCACGGCGTACTGCCGGGGGTCATAGGTTTTACTCTCCGCCGCCTTCTGGGCCAGGCGGGACTGGGCCGCCTGACGGAGCCTTTCCACCGCCGCGCCGTCCACCGCCTCCAGCAGCCACAACTCGTCGGCGCGCAGGCTGTCGGCGCACACATACACCTGTCCCGCCGCCACATCGCCGGGGTCAATGCCGCAAAGGGCCCGGGCCTGCTCCCCATCCAGCGCCAGCATCTGCACATCCTGGGGGGCAATGGCCCGGTAGGCTTCCGCCGGGGTGGGCGGCACCTGCCGGGCGCAGCCGGCCAAACTCAGCGCCAGAAGAATCGCCACCGCCTTTTTCATCCCGCCGCCACCTCCTTCAGCACCCGCAGCCACACCTGCACCCCGCTTTCAGTCAGGTGGCACTGCCTGTCCGAGCAGTAGCGCGCTGCCAGAGCGCCGTTTTCATCCTTCAAATACCGGGCCACATCCACATAGACGCAGCCCTTTTGGGCGGCGAAGGATTTAAGTCGGGCATTATAAAGCTCCAGATTGGCATTGTTCAGCTTTTTCCCCTCAAAGCTGGGATAAACCGGGGTGGCAGACTGGATATAAATTTCCATCTCCGGACATTCTTTCCGAATGTTGGCAATCAGCACCGTCCAGTTTTCCATGGCCTCCTCCAGCCCGAAGGCCAAGTCGTTCATCCCCAGCATGATGAACACCCGCTGCGCCCCGCTCTCCCGCAGGGCCTGCTGGGGGGACATCTCCTCCCCCCGGTAGGAAATGGCCAGCCCCTCCGGGTTCACCGCGTGACGGACGCTGTAACTTCCGGCGCACAGAAAGGTAGCCTTCCCCAGGGCCCCGGTTCTCAAATTGTAATTGCGCAGGGCCAGAGTGATGGAATCCCCCAGAAAGGCGGCAGAATCAAAAAAATCCTCCTGAACTTCCGCCGCCTGGCTGCCCTGTGTGGTGCCCGGACCGGTGGCCGGCGGGTTTACTCCCGGCGGGGCAGTTTCCCCGCTCTGCCGGGGCGGGAAGGCCGCTACCGCCACCGTACACAGGGCAATCAGCACCCCGGAAAGACAAAGCGCCACCCGCTGAATCGGATCATGCATCCTGTTTCCTCCCTTTTGTATTCCCGCCGCCATTTTCCGGCGGCAGGCATCGGATACTCGCATTATATCCCCGCTCCGGCACAAAATTTTGCCTATTCGGTCGAGGAAAAGCAAAATCCTTCGGCAGTTTTCTCCCAAAGCCGACTGCCTTCCGGGCAACAGAAATTAAGTTGACATAAAACGAATATTTTTTCCCCAGTCCACAGCCTTCTCCACCGGGGTTTTCCACATTTTCCACAGGTTTCTCCACAGGCCAAACCCGGTAAAAACCCGGCCATTGCCCTATTTTTCCCCAGTTGGCGGCAAAAAAATTCCACAGCCCTTTCACAGACTGTGGAATTTTTTGAAGTTTACGGAACATCACACCCCATAGTGCAAATCCGCGCAGAACACCCGCTCTTTCTTGTCCCCGGCACGGCGATGAATGTCCAGCCGCAGCAAACCGTCCGGCTGCATTTCCCAGGAGAGAATCAGCTCGTCCCCCTCCCGGGTTTCCGACAGATAGCACAGCGTCATGTCCTGCAAAACCTTCGACCCATGGAAGGAGCTGGGCAGCAAATCCGCCGCCCAATCCAGATAGCGGCAGTTGTTCATGTGGCCGTTGATGTCCAAATCCGTGAAGCAGACCCGGCGCTGGGTTTCAGAGGACAGCAGGATGGGGCTGAGCGATGTGGGGCTGGGCAGCTCATTGCCCCGGAGGATGCCCCGGACGGCGATGCCACTCTTGCCCGGCAGCACCATGGCCCGGCTTTCCCGGTCCATCAAGACCCACAGGCTGATGGAGCGGAACAGCTCCTGCCCTTTTTCATCGTACGCCACCACGCTGCGGGGGAAGGCCACCCGGGTGGTGGGCATGGGCCAGGTTTCCAGGGTGATGACCTCCCCCGTCCGGGGCAGGCGGGTAATCTGCACCCGGTGGCGGATGATGGCCCAGAACAGCCCCTTCTGCTCCAAATCCGGGGTCAGGGCCATGCGGTTGATGTGCTGGCCCGCCACTTCCTGGACAAAGTAGGAAACCGCCGAGGGCTTGAGGAAGCCAAAGCGGTCGCTGACGATGTCCGTGACCTCAAATTCTTTTCTGAAAATGGGTTCCATGATGATTACCTCCAAAAGTAAAAGCCGGCAGCCATCCGCTGCCGCAGTTGAATTTATATTGTAGGGGCGACCTGTGGTCGCCCGCAAATCCTTCCCCCGGGGGGAAGGCATGAGGGCGGCATTTATGCCGCCCCTACAGAGATTATAGCGGTTCGGGCAGGTAACTCCTAACTCCTAACTCCTAATTCCTAATTCCTAACTGCTTATGGCGTCTGTTCCACAATCAGCTCCATGCTGATTTCCCGGCCGTTGCGAACCACCACCGCCTGATACCGGTCGCCGGGCTTGCTGCCGTGGAGCAGGTCCACCAAATCCTCCAGCTTTTCCATCCGCTTGCCATTCAGGGCGGTGAGAATGTCCCCCACCCGCAAATCGCTGCGCTCGGCCAGGCTGCCGGCATTCACCGCCGTCACCTGCAGGCCGCAGGGCAGGTTCCAATACTGCTGATAGAGCTTGGAAATGGCATCGGTCTTGAAGCCC
>JBGVGH010000153.1:0-25107 GCA_045121575.1 Faecousia sp. | reverse complement strand
ATAAGACTTACGAAGATGTGGATGTCAGCGTGGATATTTCCACCATCAATGCAGATGGCAAATTCGACTCCGGCATTTATGTCTATGTTTCTGCCGCTTCCGGCACTTCTATCACGGGCTGGAATGTGAATGTGGAACACAGCGCATCCCAGGCAACCATGGACTTGAAGCTGCACCGTTTTGAGGGCAGCTGGAAGGGAATAGCCGTCGAAGTGCTGGGCCTGCCCTATGAAGGCGATACTGTCCATCTCCGTGTCGTTGTGAAGGACGGCGTGCTGTACGCCTTCTACAATCACCGTACCGAGCCGACTTTGACCTATGAAATCGGCAGCGGAAGCGGTGCCGTCGGTTTGCGGAATTTCTATTCCCCCAACTATTTTGATAACTTCACCGTGACCGGAGCCGGAAACGCTGTGCAGACCGCGGAACTTGACGCTGCACTGGCTCTTGCACAGGAAGAGGTGAAGAAGCCCCTTGCGCAGCAGTCCCTGACCGAACTGCAGCAGGCAATCACGCTGGCGGAAAACGCTGTTACGCAGGCACAGACGGATAACGCGCTGCTTGCGCTGAATAAGGCTTTGGAGCGTTCCGTTTCCCTGTCTACCTTTGAGCAGCTGCAGGCCCTGCTTGCACAGGTCGAGGAAATCAAAAACCCGAATAATGCGGTTTATACGGAAAACAGCTGGAATTCTTTCACTGCTGTAAAAAATATTTGTCTGAAGCTGACGAATGAAGATACGGAATACGATATTTCTTACTGGTACGAAAGACTGGAAAGACGAGCCAGTGAACTGATTGCATTTGTTGCGGAGGGCGAATAATGAAAAGAGTTTTTGCATTTTTAATTTGCGTTGCCATGCTTTTTTCGGTTGCAGCTTGCGCAAATTCATCCAATGAGACGCTTTTCGAAAACGGAGTGACCGGCACAAGTTCGTCGAATAAGACGACTTCGGGAACGAAGCTCTCCGAAAGCGGAGCAACCGGCGGTTCGATGACTGCCAACACCCTTTCGACGACTGAGAAAAAGGAAAACGAAATGACTGCAGCAAGAAAAGAATACCTGAATATGATTGAGAACCTGGCGGCATTTCCTGTAAACTTCGTTTATAACGGCAGATATTATGCCGGATTTGACGGATTTGAGGAAATCAAGCGGGAAAGCTGGAGCGAAGCGGACAGAGAAGGCGTTGACATTTATCTGGCCATCGATGAAACCCTGACTGCCAAATTGGAGACTTGCTTCTATCCCAATTATGAGGCGTATGAGTATACGGTTTATTTTGAGAATGTGTCCTCTGATAAAAACAGTGGCATCATTGAACAGCTTAACGCCGTGGATATGCAGTTCAAGGGCAACAACGCCCACCTCAAGGGCATTTTGGGCGACCACGGCAATCAGTATCTGCCTTATGCCTACGATTTGGCCAAGCGGGATGTGAGCTTTTCCTCTCTGGATGGCCGCGCAACCCACAACTATTTCCCGTATTTCAATCTGGAAACCGATGACGGCGGCGCGCTGCTGGCCATCGGTTGGGGCGGCACCTGGGATGCAGACTTCCATTACGATGCAGAGTCCCAGACCACCCATTATCGCGGAACCGGCACGGTTGGCTTTGCGTCCTATCTGAAGCCGGGCGAAACAGTCCGTACCCCGCTGATTGCAACCGTCCGGTACTACACCCGGGACGAAGAGGCCGCCATGAATCAGTGGAGAGCCTGGATGATTGACTGCAACCTGCCTTCTGCGGATGCGTCTTCCGATACGGCGGTTCAGCCTTTCACTTCTGTTATGCTGGCATACGATACGGGCAAGCCCAACAGCGACGGTAGTATTTCGGAAAGCTACGATACCTGGCGGCGCTCCCTCGAAGCGTATTACAATCATGGCCTGACCGCCGATTACCGTTGGGTGGACGCTGGTTGGTATTACAGCCCCTATAACTCCACAGTGGTTTCCGACTGGTGGGGCACCGTCGGTACATGGGAAGTGGACAAGATCAAGTGGCCCGGCGATACCTTCCGTGAGGCCACCGATTACGCCAGAGAGCACGGCACCAAGACCTTCCTGTGGTTCGAGCCGGAACGGGTGACCCACCTTGACGGCATGGTGAAGAACTACGGTTACAACCGCGAATGGGTTCTGTCTGACCACGGAAACAACAATGTTTATGTGAATAACCTGGGCAATAAGGATTGTCTGGAATGGACGCTGAATCGAATCATCACCACGATGGATACGCTGGGCATCGATATGTACCGTGAGGACTTCAACCTCGATCCCGCTATTTTCTGGAGCATTGGCGATGGATACGAAGGCGCCAACAGAACCGGTATTACCGAGAACCTGTATATGCAGGGCCACTACGCCCTGTGGGACGGCATCCTCGATTACTGTGCCAAGGCTGGAAAATGCACCTTCCTGGACAGCTGTGCTTCCGGCGGTGGCAGAAACGATCTGGAAACTCTGCGCCGTTCCGTGCCGCTGCTGAGAAGTGACAGCGACCGTACCACCATCGAATTGAGATTGGCCATGACCACCCGTCTGGTGCGCTGGATTCCGTTTACGGGCGCTTCCTCCAAGGAAAGCGTGGATCAGCTGACCAACGGCGTGATGGACACCTATGTTCTTCGTGCGTCTTACCTGCCGCACCTGGGCTATCAGGCTGCTTTCTACCATGAAGAAGACAGCATCGATTGGGATGTGCTGATTCAGGGTATGGAGGAGTGGAACGAGCTGAAGGACTATTTCTATTCCGACTTCTATGTGCTGACGCCCCAGCGCAGCACCACGGAGAAGAAGGAATGGACGGCTTGGGAATACTTTGACGCAGAGAAGGACAGCGGCGTCATCCAGGCGTTCCGTCTGCCTGAGTGTGAAGAATCCACCTACTATCTGAATGTTCAGGGTGTGAACCCGGACCATTACTATACGGTGCGCGATATCGACGGTATTAACTCCATCGATCGAATTAAGGGCAGCGCTCTGATGAATGGAATGCCGGTTTACGCCGAGAATCCCCGTACTGCACTGACGATTTACATCGAAGTGTGTGACTAATTGAAGACAAAGGGGCCGGGCAATAAGCCTGGCCCCAACATTTTTGAAGAAAGCTTTATGAAAAAGTCGGCTTAATCTGGAATTTAAAATTGGCTGTTCATGGTATGTTCATTCTTTTTTGGTACACTAACCCAAAAATGGATGGCAATTGCCAAAAAGGAGGGCCTATGAAAAAAGCGTGGTATCGAAAGCTGTTTCGGCGGCGCATTCTGATTGCGCTGATGATTGTGCTGCAGGCGGCGTTTCTTTTGTGGCTGATTATCAGCGGCAGCCGGACATCCCAGTGGCTGAATGTGCTCTTTACCCTCATCAGCATGATTGCAGTGCTCGCCGTGGTCACCCGGAAGGACAAGGGCGCGTATAAGACCATGTGGGTGTTTCTGATTCTGCTGTTTCCGGTGTTCGGGGGACTGCTGTATATCTACTACCGGTGCCAAAGCCCCACCCGGCAGATGCGCCGGGACATCGAAGCGGCGGAAGCAAAGGCGCGCCCCTTGTATCTGCTGCCGGAAACCGGCTATGACTGCGCAAAAGAAACGGTGGGGGCGGATTTTCCCCAGGTGCGGTATTTGCAGGACTATGTGGGCTATCCCGTGTATCAGCACACCCAGACCAGTTATTATAGCCCCGGCGAAAAGATGATGGAAGCGCTGCTTCCGGAGCTGGAAAAGGCAGAAAAATACATTTTCCTGGAGTATTTTATCGTGCAGGAGGGGCGTTTCTGGGATTCCATTCTGGAAATTCTGAAGCGGAAGGCATCTCAGGGGGTGGAAGTGCGGCTGCTGTTTGACGACATGGGCTGCTTCTTCCGGCTGCCTGTCAATTACCGCCAGCAGATGGAGGAAGCGGGCATTTCCTGCGGGGTATTCAATCCCTTCCGCCCCTTTTTGACCGCCAAGCAGAACAACCGGGACCACCGCAAAATCACCAGCATTGACGGAAAGGTTGCCTTTACCGGCGGCGTCAATCTGGCCGATGAGTACATCAACGAAGTGGAACGGTTCGGCCATTTCAAGGACTCCGCCGTGAAGCTGGAGGGCGAGGCCGCCTGGAGTTTGACCCTGATTTTCCTGCAAATGTGGCAGGTTTGCCAGGGGACGGACGAGGATTTTGCCGCTTTCTATCCCTGGAAAGATACGCCCTGCCCGGTGGAAAACGACGGCTTTGTGGCGCCCTATGCCGACCATCCGCTGGACACGGAGCATGTGGGAGAGCATGTGTATCTGCAAATTCTCAACCAGGCCACCGACTATGTCTACATCTTTACGCCCTATCTTGTCATTGATGACAGCGTGCTTTCTGCCATGTGCCTGGCGGCAAAGCGGGGTGTGGATGTGCGGGTCATTACGCCCCATGTGCCGGACAAATGGTATGTACATACCACCACCCGCTCCTATTACCGGGATTTGCTGGAAGGGGGCGTCCGGGTCTATGAATACACCCCCGGTTTCATCCATTCCAAGTGCTTTGTTTCCGATGACCGAATCGCCACCGTGGGCACCATCAATCTGGATTTCCGCAGCCTGTATCTGCATTTTGAATGCGGCACATGGATGTGGGGCAGCCGGGCGGTTGGACAGCTGAAGCAGGATGTGCTGGATACCCTGGCCATCAGCCAGGAAGTGACCAGGGAAGATTGCAAGGTGTCGGTGCTGAAAGGATTTGTCCAGAATGTGCTGCGCCTGTTTGCCCCGCTGATGTAAAAATCCGCAATTGTAGGGCGGGGTCTCGACCCCACCGAACTCTACCGATAATCACGAATATGGAATTGTAGGGCAAAGGCATGCCTTTGCCGATTGGTAAAAATAAATAAATCTGCAAACAACAAACCCGGCGGCGAGGCCAGCCCCCCCCCCTACAGGGGGTTCTATTATGAACATCATTTTTCGCAGGGCTAAAGCTGCCGCAGGTTTTGCGGCAGCTTTTTTGCGCCCCGGCGCGGCGGGAAAATTTCAGGTTGAATTTCAGATGCCCGTCAGGTATAATGGGTCGGGGAAAGGGGAGAAATGCTGATGTCCATCGTCAAATTTTACCGGGGAGACCCGAAAAACGCACCCAAAACCACCCAGCGCACCCACTTAGGCGCCAACGCCATCATCACCTGCGGAGGAAAACTTCTGCTGGAAAGGCGGCGGGACAGCGACACCTGGGGACTGGTGGGCGGCGGCGTGAAAAACCGGGAAACGCCCCAGCAGGCCATCGTCCGGGAAGTGCGGGAGGAACTAGGCATCCGCATTCCGGCGGAGCGGTTTCGCAAGCTGGCTGTTTACGGCGAGCCGGGCCGGATTGCCGCCTACTGCGACGGCAGCATCTGGCGCATGGTCATCGTTGCCTTTGCGCTGGAATTGGAGCAGCAGCCGCAGATTACCCTCAGCGCCGAATCCCGGGACATGCGGTTTTTCTCGCCGGAGGAACTGCGGGACATTGAAATCGTCGTGACCCATTCCGACATCGTGGAGGACTGGTTCCTGAACCGGCAGTCCTGACCGCAAGAAAAAAGAAAGTAGAGAGTTTAAAGGTACATGAAAAACAAGAAGCTTACCCCATTGGAGCGAAGCTGGATTTTGTATGATGTGGGCAATTCCGCCTTTGTGCTGCTGATTGCCACCCTGATTCCCATTTATTTTAACTCCATCGCCGGGGCGGCCGGCGTGTCCGAGAAGAACTGCTTTTCCTATTGGGCTTTTGCCACCTCTGTGGCCACCGGTCTGGTGGCGGTAATTGGGCCGCTGTGCGGAACTTTGTCCGACACAGCAGGCTGCCGCAAGGGCCTGTTTCTCACCTGTGTGTTTGTGGGCGTGCTGGGCTGCATCTGCCTGGGATTGGCGCAAAACTGGCTGGTATTTCTGATTTTCTTTGTGGTGGCTCAGGCAGGCCTCCATTCCAGCTTTGTGTTTTATGACTCCATGCTGACGGATGTGACCGAGGAGGAGCGGATGGACCGGGTTTCCTCCCTGGGCTATGCCTTCGGCTACATTGGCTCTGTGATTCCTTTTATCCTGTGCCTGGTGCTGGTTCTCTTTGCCGATTCCTTTGGGATGAATCAGGCTTCCGCCATGTCCCTGGCCTTCCTCATTACCGCCGCCTGGTGGCTGTGGTGCTCGCTGCCTCTGCTGCGGCGCTACCGCCAGAAAAAGCGAAGCGAAACCGTCCGCCGCAACACCTTTGCTGAGCTGAATAACACGCTGCGCCATGCGGTGAAGCATAAGAATATCGGCTTGTATCTGCTGGCTTTTTTCTTCTTCATTAATGGCGTCAACACCATCATCAATCTTGCCACCTCCTACGGCCAGTCCCTGAATCTGGACTCTACCAGCCTGCTGCTGGCGCTGCTGGTGACCCAGATTGTGGCGTTTCCCTGTACCATCGTCTTTGGACGGCTGGCCCAGCGGCTGGGGGCAGGGAAGATGCTGAAAATTTCCATTTTGTGCTACATCGGCATCACCTGCTTTGCCATTTTCCTGGTGGCGGAGTGGCAGTTCTGGGTGCTGGCGGTACTGGTGGGCATGTTCCAGGGCGGCATTCAGGCCCTGAGCCGCTCCTACCTGGGCAAAATCATCCCCGCCGAGCGCAGCGGCTCCTATTACGGCCTGATGGATATTTGCTGCAAGGGCGCCAGCTTTCTGGGCTCGTTCCTGGTGGGCCTTGTCAGCACGGCACTGCAGGATGTGGAATGCACCATCTTTGGCATCCGGCTCATTAATTCCAATTTCGCCGTGGGCACGCTGGTGATTTTGTTCGCCATTGGCTTTGTGCTGTTCTGCAAGGCTGACCGGCTGAATCAAATGTAATTTCCGAAGGCACCGCTTTTTGCGGTGTCTTCGTTCTTTTGCTTGCACTTTGGAACAGAAATGGTATAATGAAGAAAAAAGGAGGGTAAAACCATGGAATACACTTTGGAAAACGAATATCTCCGGGTAACGGTGACCCAATGGGGCGCACAGGTGAAAAGCGTGCTGCGCAAATGCGATGGGGTGGAGCACATCTGGCAGGGCGACCCCTCGGTGTGGAAATATCACAGCCCGGTGCTGTTTCCCTATGCCGGTCAGGTGCGGGGGGGCCGCACCACCATCCGGGGCCGCACCGTGGAAAATCTGCCCATCCACGGCTTTGCCCGCACCAGGGAGCATAACCTGCTGCAGCAGACGCCAGACAGCCTTACCCTGGAACTGCGGGAGGACGGGGAGACCATGGCCACTTTCCCGTATCGCTTCCGCTTCCTGTCCACCTTCCGTCTGGAGGGAGAAAAGCTGCTGCACACGCTGACGGTGGAAAACACCGATACGGAGGATTTTTCCTTTGGCATCGGCTACCATCCTGCCTTTGCCATTCCCTTTGACGAAAACCACAGCTGGCAGGACTATGAGCTGCGGTTTTCGGAGACAGAATCGCCCCTCTGCCTGGCGACCCCCACGGGACTGCTGAACGGAGAATACTATTTCCTGGGAAATAACATCCGCTCTATCCCCATTGAGGACGGAATGTTCGACGGCGGCAGCCACTGCATGGTGAATCTGCGCAGCCATAGCCTGGGCCTGTATGAAAAGGGCAGTGGCCGGGGCGTGGAATGCACCATCGAAAATTTCCCCTACTGCCTGATTTGGAGTCAGGCGGGCACGCCCCGCTTTGTCTGCATCGAGCCCTGGCACAGCCTGCCCGGTCACGAGCAGGACAGTGGCCTTTGGTCGGAGAAAGCGGCTGCAGCCACGGTATCCCCCGGCGAAAGCTGGAGCACGACATTGCAAACCGCATTCCTTCGCTGAGCGGAAAGCCTCTGCTATGGCAGAGGCTTTTTTGCATGAAAAAGGCAGAAAAGGTAATAAATATACTTGTATATTCAGAAAAAATATGATATTATACAAATTAAGTTTACAAATGTTTCTTTGCCGGGGCGCAAAAAACCGCGGCGAAGATTGGAAAAAAGAGTAGAGGTTGTGTCGATTCGTGTCTGTGCTGGAGAAAATCCATGGTCATTCGGATTTGCAAAACCTGACCCAACAGGAGCAGGCGCTGCTGTGCGAAGAAATTCGAACCTTTCTGATTCAGAATGTTTCGCAAACCGGCGGTCATCTGGCCTCCAATCTGGGAACGGTGGAGCTTTCGGTGGCGATTGAAACCGTATATGAAACCAATTATGACCGCTTGGTGTTCGATGTTGGTCATCAGTCCTATGTTCACAAACTGCTGACCGGCCGCCGGGCGGATTTTGCCGCTCTGCGCAGCTTCGGCGGCATGGCGGGCTTTCCCAAGCCCTCTGAAAGCGTCAGCGACGCTTTCGTGGCCGGACACGCTTCCAGCTCTGTTTCCATCGCGCTGGGCATGGCCCGCGCCAGAACCCTCAGCGGGGAAAAGTATGATGTGATTGCCGTCATCGGTGACGGTGCCGCCACCGGCGGCATGGCCTATGAGGGGCTGAATGATGCTGCTGTCAGCGGAGAGCCGATGGTGGTGATTCTCAATGACAATGAAATGTCCATTGCCCCCAATGTGGGCGGTATTGCCCAACATTTAAGCCGCCTGCGCACCCGGGAAAGCTATCTGGGTTTCAAGCGCCGCTATCGCAGCGCCATGTCCCACACCAAAGCCACCCGGCTGCTGTACCGGATGACCCATAAGATGAAAACCCGCTTAAAGCGGATGCTTTTGCCCACCACCATTTTTGAAAATATGGGGCTTACCTATTTGGGCCCGGTGGATGGCAACGATTTGCAGGGGCTCATCAGCCTGCTGCGCATTGCCAAAGAAGCCCAAAATCCGGTGCTCATTCATATTCACACCCAAAAGGGCAGAGGATATGCCCCCGCGGAGGAAAACCCCGCCCTGTATCACGGCGTGGGCCGGTTTGACCCGGCGGTGGGGGTGCAGCCCTCTCAGAAGATGACCTTTTCCCGGAATTTCGGCTGCACACTGGTGGAGCTGGCAAGAAATAATCCAAAGCTGTGCGCCATTACCGCCGCCATGCCGGAGGGCACGGGGCTGCTGGAATTTATGAATGCCTACCCCAGCCGCACCTTTGATGTGGGCATTGCGGAGGAACACGCCGTATCCATGGCCGGCGGCCTTGCCAAGCAGGGAATGGTGCCGGTGGTGGCCATCTATTCCACCTTTTTGCAGCGGGGCTTTGACCAGATTTTGCAGGATATTGCCATTTTGCGCCTGCATGTGGTGCTGGCCGTAGACCGGGCAGGTCTGGTGGGCGAGGATGGGGAAACCCATCACGGCGTGTTTGATGTGGGCTTCCTGCGGGCGGCGCCCGGCATGACGGTGCTGTGCCCCGGCAGCCTGAAGGAGCAGACGGATATGCTTCGCTGGGCAGTTGAGGAATGCGAAGGCCCTGTGGCTGTCCGCTATCCCAGAGGTGGAAACCGGGGCTACACCAAATCCAACTGGAACGACAGCCGGATGCACCGCCATCTGGAAGGCACCGATGTGGTTCTGGTTTCCTACGGTGTGCTGATTGAAAATGTACTCTCTGCGGCGGAAATACTGCGGCAGCGGGGCATTTCGGCAGGGGTTATCCGGCTTTTGGCGGTGTCGCCCCTGCCTGCGGACGCGCTGGTGAAGGAGCTGGGCACCTGCCGCCGCATTGTTGTGGTGGAGGAGGTCTGCGCCGGTTCCGGCATCAAAGAAGCGCTGGCCTGGGAAATCCGCCAGCGACTTCCTGATTGCAGCGTGACGGGCATGGATTTGGGGCGGCGCTTTGCCACCCATGGCGCGGTTGATAAATTGTATGAATTTTACGGTCTGGATGGGTCTTCCATCGCAGACTTTGCAGAGGAGGCACTGCGAGGTGAAAAATAAGAAAAGACTGGATGTACTCCTGACGGAACAGGGCTACGCCGACACCCGCACCAAGGCACAGGCCATCATCATGGCAGGACAGGTGTATGTGGACGGTCAGAAGGCGGATAAGCCCGGCATTTCCTACGAGGAAACGGTGTCCATCGAGGTGCGGGGAGAAACCTGCCCCTATGTGAGCCGGGGCGGATTGAAGCTGGAAAAGGCTCTGCGGAACTTTGGCGTGAAGCCGGAAGGCTTCGTCTGCAGCGATTCCGGTGCCTCCACCGGCGGCTTTACCGACTGCCTGCTGCAGCAGGGTGCCCGCAAGGTGTTTGCCATTGATGTGGGCTACGGTCAGCTGGACTGGAAGATTCGCTCCGACCCCCGTGTGGTGGTGATGGAGCGCACCAACATCCGCTATGTGACCCCGGCGGATTTGGGAGAGCTGCTGGATTTGTCGGTCATTGATGTGAGCTTTATATCCCTGAAAATCGTGCTTCCTGCCATCAAGGCGTTGCTCAAGCCCCAGCAGGGACAGGTGCTGTGCCTGATTAAGCCCCAGTTTGAAGCGGGGAAGGAAAAGGTGGGCAAAAAGGGTGTTGTCCGGGAGCCGGAAACCCATAAGGAAGTGCTGGATAACTTCGTGGAGCTGGCCCACAGCCTGGGCTTTTCCATTCAGGGCATGACCTTCTCCCCGGTGAAAGGGCCGGAGGGAAATATTGAGTTCCTGGCTCATCTGACCCTGGCAAACCTGCCCGACATTCAGCCGGATACGGCATCTGTGGTGGCGCAGGCCCATCAAACCCTGAAAGTGTGACCGCTATGAAGAAAATCATTCTCAGCCCCAATCCCTACCGGGACAAAAATTTTCATACCGTCCGCACCGCCATGCAGATTCTCAAAGACAGCGGCGTGGAGGTGCGGCTGTGCCTTCCTTTTGATGTGGACAGGAGCTATGACCTGCCAAAGGATTTGCAGTTTTACCGTCTGGACAAGGAACTGCCCACGGCGGATATTATCATCTGCTTCGGCGGTGACGGTACCATTTTGCACATGGCAAAATCCGCTACCCGCTATGACATTCCCATTCTGGGGGTGAACATCGGCACCATGGGCTTTATGGCGGAGCTGGAAAGCAGCGAATTGCAGCTGCTCAGCCGCCTGGCCACCGGCGATTTTGAAATCGACCGGCGGATGATGCTGGATGTGACGGTGCAGCGTGACCGGGACATTCTCTTTCACGATGTGTGCATGAATGATGTGGTCATCACCAAGGGCGCCGTTGCCCGGATTGTGCATTTGTCCGTTGCCTGCGACGGGGTGGAAGTGATGGAGTGCGGCGGCGACGGCCTGATTGTGGCAACCCCCACCGGTTCCACGGCCTACAGCCTGTCCGCTGGCGGCCCCATTGTGGAGCCGGATGCCCACAGCATTCTCCTTACCCCCATCTGCGCCCACGATATGGTCAGCCGCAGCTTTATCACCTCCGATAAGCGGGCCATTACGGTGGAGCTGACCCGCAACGCCCGGCGCAACGCCTTTCTTTCCGTGGACGGCGGCAAGGCCGTCAAGCTGAATATGGGGGATGTGACCCGGGTTTGCAAGTCCCGCAAGGAAACCAAACTGATTCGCCTGAAAAACCGCAGCTTTTACGAAGTGGTGAATGCGAAACTCAAGAACGGTTAGGAGCACCAGATATGAAAACAAACAGACAGGCTAAAATTATGGAAATCGTGTCCACCCGGGATGTGGAAACTCAGGAGCAGCTGCTGGAAGCGCTGCAGGAAGCGGGCTTTTCCAGCACCCAGGCAACCATTTCCAGAGATATTAAAGAACTGCGCATTGTTAAGGAACTGACAAAATTCGGCACCTACCGCTATACCACCGCCTCCCGGGAGGTCAGCGGCACCTTCTCCAACCGGCTCAACGCCATTTTCAAGGAGTGCGTCACCGGCTTTGACTATGCCCAGAATCTGGTGGTGGTGCATACCATTCCCGGCCTTGCGGGGGCGGCGGCCTCGGCGGTGGATTCCATGGGAATGTCCTTTGTGGTGGGCACCATCGGCGGCGACGATACGGTTTTGATTGTGCTGCGGGACAGCAATGCCGCCGCGGCATTCTGCAGCGAACTGAAGGATTTGCTGAACTGAGAAAGCGGGGGAGATTGGGTGCTGCGACTGCTTCATATTGAAAATATTGCGGTGATTGAATGCGCCGATATTTCCTTCGACGCGGGCTTCAACATCCTCACCGGCGAAACCGGCGCCGGTAAATCCATTGTCATCGATGCCATTTCCGCCATTTTGGGCGAGCGGGCCTACCGGGACATGATTCGCACCGGCACCCAAAAGGCGGTGGTGCAGGCGGTTTTCTCCGATGTGCCCCGGCTTGACTGGTTTGACGAGCAGGGGGTGCCCTATGAGAGCGAAACCGTGATTCAGCGGGAAATCTGCCTGGACGGGAAAAATATCTGCCGGGTCAACGGCAGTCTTGTGACCGTGTCCATTTTGCGCAAGCTGGGCATTCAGCTCATCAACATCCACGGCCAGCATGATTCGGCCTCTTTGTTTGACGAAGAAAACCACCTGCTTTTTCTGGATGATTTTGCGGGGAATGAAGCTCTGCGGCTGGATTACGGCGAAAAATACCAGACCGTCCATACGCTGCGCCGGGAAATTGACCGCATGACCATGGACGAAAGCGAGAAGCTGCGCCGCATGGAAACCCTGCGCTATCAGATTGGGGAAATCGGCAAGGCAAACCTCCGTGCCGGAGAGGACGAGGAGCTGGAAGACCGGCGCAAGCTGCTGCAAAACGCGGAAAAGCTGGCTGACGGCATGGACGAAGCGGTGGAATGTATTTACGGCGGCGAGGAAACCGACGGCGCTGCCGCCCTGCTTTCCCAGGCAGAGCGGGCGCTGGGGAAGCTCAGCCGCTACACCGATTCCTTTGAAAAACTCCACGCCCAGGTAGCCGACCTTATGTATCAGGTGCAGGATGCAGCCGAGGAGGTGCGGTCCGCCCGGGATGGGCTGTCCTATTCCGCCGACGAGCTGGAGCAAATTGAATCCCGGCTGGACACCATTCATAAGCTGCGCCGCAAATACGGCGTGACCTGCGCCGACATTCTGGAATACCAGCAGAAGGCCCAGCAGGAGCTGGACGAAATTCAGTTTGCCGATGACCATCTGGAGCATCTGAAAGGCAAGCTGCAAAAGGCGGAAAAAGCCGCTTGGGAAGCGGCAAACGCCCTGCGGGCAAACCGAAAGGAAGTAGCCCAGCGGCTGTCGGAACGGATTCTCACGGAGCTGGCCCAGCTGGATATGCCCCGGGTGCAGTTTTCCTGCGTGTTTGCCGAAACGGAACTGAGTGCCAATGGTGCCGACAGTGTGGCATTTTATATGTCCGCCAATGCCGGCGAAGCGCCAAAGCCTCTGAGCAAGGTGGCCTCCGGCGGTGAGTTGGCCAGAATCATGCTGGCTATGAAAAATGTGCTGGCGGAGAAAGACCGGGTCGCCACCCTGATTTTTGACGAGGTGGACACCGGCGTTTCCGGCCGGGCAGCTCAGCGGGTGGCGGAAAAGCTGAAAAGCGTGGCACGGCACAAGCAGGTGCTGTGCGTCACCCATCTGCCCCAGCTTGCGGCACTGGCAGACACCCATCTGCTGATTTCCAAGCAGGAGCGGCAGGGGAGAACCTACACCACCGTGACGCCCCTGGACTTTGAGGGCCGCAAACGGGAGCTGGCCCGTATCATCGGCGGCGCCAACATCACGGAAACGACGCTGAAAAGTGCGGAGGAGATGCTCCATGGATGAGGATATGATTGCGGGCATCATCATTATGGCCGCTACCTGCTTTGGCTGCGGGGCGCTGTTTTTCGGAATCGGCATCGTTGCCCGGCACTCGAAAAAGCCCTTTGCATTTTGGGCGGGTACTACCGTGAACCCGGAAAGGGTATCCGATATTGCCGGCTATAACCGGGCCAGCGCCCGGATGTGGAAATGGTATTCTTTTCCCTACTTTTCGGCAGGTATTTTGGCCTGCCTGGAGCCGGTGAGCCATGTGTTCGCGGTTTTGGCGGCGGTGCTGCTGGGACTTTCCTGCTTTCCGGGGCTGCTGGCTCTGGTGCGGGCGTACCGAAGAATTGAAAGGAAGTATATTTCTAAGTGAAGTGTTCCAAAGCCCGGAAATGGGCGATTGCCTTTTTGATTCTGCTGGAATTGCAAGCTTTCCGGATGTGGGAAATCCCAAAAAACGGTGATTTCCTGCGCCGATGTGGTATCAGTCTATGAAAAGGCGGGGTATTCTGTTTTCCATAAGGACTGCCAGGGGGAAGCGTACAACTGCTATATCCAGGCGGAGGATTCGGATTCCGGGGAATATATCCTTTTCCACTTTTTTGATACGGCACAGCAGGCAGAAAGCTACGCCGACGACAGCAAATGGAATGTGGTGCTGTGGCTGTACAGCCTTGCCTGCGGTGAGCCAACCTGGATAACCGTGAAAACCTGCGGCAATGTGGAAGTGGAATACGGAAGTGGCGCCCTTTACCAGCCATTTGGGATGCTGATTTCGGGATAAAATACTTGACAAATCCCCGATATTTGTTAAAATACAGGAAATAACACTGCGATGGGACGAAGTAAGCGAGAACTTTTCCGCCAGAGAGCTGCCGGTTGGTGCAAGGCAGCGGGAGAAGCCGCCCAAATACCTCCCGGAGTGGCTTTCCCGAACATGCAGTAGGGAAAGACGGGTTCGCCCGGTACAGCGAAAGGTGTTTTTCGACACCGTGAGGCCCGCATCGTGAGGTGCAGGCGAACCAGAGGTGGTACCGTGATGATTCACCCTCTGTCCCTTTGTGGGACGGAGGGTGTTTTTTTATGGAAAGCCCCATCCCATTTGTAAATTTTCCGCGTGCTGCCATCACCCCCATGGCGCTACGCGGCGCAATAAGAAAGGAAACCGACTATGAAACTTTATGACGAGCTGGTTGCCCGGGGCCTGATTGCCCAGGTGACCAATGAAGAAGAAATCCGGGAAATGATTGACAACGGCAAGGCCACCTTCTACATCGGCTTTGACTGCACCGCCGACAGCCTGACCGCCGGCCACTTCATGGCCCTGACGCTCATGAAGCGGCTGCAGATGGCGGGCAACAAGCCCATCGCCCTCATCGGCGGCGGCACCACCATGATTGGCGACCCCTCCGGCCGGACGGATATGCGGAAAATGCTGACCAAGGAGGACATCGACCACAACGCCGAGTGCTTCAAAAAGCAGATGGAGAAATTCATCGAGTTTGGCGAAGGCAAAGCAAGAATGCTCAATAACGCCGACTGGCTTCTGAACCTCAACTATGTGGATTTGCTGCGGGAAGTGGGCGCCTGCTTCTCCGTGAACAATATGCTGCGGGCAGAGTGCTACAAGCAGCGGATGGAAAAGGGTCTGTCTTTCCTGGAATTTAACTACATGATTATGCAGTCCTACGACTTTTACCACCTGTACCAGCACTACGACTGCAATATGCAGTTCGGCGGCAACGACCAGTGGAGCAATATGCTGGGCGGCACGGAGCTGATTCGCAAGAAGCTGGGTAAGGACGCTCACTGCATGACCATCACCCTGCTGACTGACTCTCAGGGCAAGAAGATGGGCAAGACCGCCGGCAACGCCGTGTGGCTGGACCCCAACAAGACTTCTCCCTTCGAGTTCTACCAGTACTGGCGGAATGTGGATGACGCGGATGTGATGAAGTGCGTGCGGATGCTGACCTTCCTGCCCCTGGAGCAGATTGACGAGATGGACACCTGGAAGGATGCCCGCATCAACCAGGCCAAGGAAATTCTGGCCTTCGAGCTGACCAAGATGGTCCACGGCCAGGAGGAAGCTGAGAAGGCCCAGGCGGCCGCCAAGGCGCTCTTTGCCGGCGGCGACGACAGCAATATGCCCACCACCGAAATTCCCGCTGACAAGCTGGTGGACGGCAGCATCGGCATTTTGAATCTGATGGTGGCCTGCGGTCTGGCACCGTCTAACAAGCAGGCCCGCCAGCTGGTGGAGCAGGGCGGCGTGTTCGTCAACGACGAAAAGGTGCCCGCCGCCACCTTTATGGTGACGGAAGCCATGCTCAAAGAGGGCGTGAAGATTCGCAAGGGCAAAAAGGTATTCCACAAGGCAGTTCTGGCCGAATAAAACAACACAATGGGGTGGCATTGCCACCCCATTTGGCATATAGGAAAAGAATGTCATTCTGAGCGAACGAAGTGAGTCGAAGAATCTTTAACTTTCTTCAGGAGATCCTTCGACTTCGCTGGCGCTCCGCTCAGGATGACGATGGGGTGCGCTTGCGTTTTGAGAATTGCCGCCCCATTAACTTTTTCTGGACTTTTTGGAAGAAACAGGTATAATGAAAGCTGATATGACTGACAGGAGGTTCTCCATGAAACTCAACTACAAGCGCACGATTTTTGTCGGCTTCGCCTTTTTCCTGATTTGCGCGTTCTGGCAGATTTATGATGCCACCATCGCCATGACCCTGACCAACAAATTCGGCATGTCCCAGACCGCTTCCGGTGTGGTGATGGCGCTGGATAACATTCTGGCTCTGTTCCTGCTTCCAATGTTTGGCGTGATTTCCGATAAGCACAAGGGAAAATCCGGCCGCCGGACTCCCTTTATCCGCACCGGCACCATTCTGGCTGTGGTGTTTCTCATGCTGCTGTCTTTTGCGGACAATGCCCAGCTCAAGGCCATTGACCGCTATTCCAAGGTCAACGACAGTGCCACCATGGAGCTGATTTATGACGAGCAGAAGGATAATCTCCTGACCACCCCGGATGGCGAGCAGTATCGCCTGTCTGACCTGTATACCCGGGAGGAGTTCGCGGCCCTGCGGACGGATTCCACCATTACGGAAATCAACAGCTTTGGCAGGGAAGTGGAAGTCCGGGTGTATCCCCAGTATGTGGTTCCCGCCCGGCAGGCCTGCGTGGCCCGGGTGACGGCCCAAAATCCGGTGCATCTGGTGATTTTCATCGGAATTTTGCTGCTGCTGCTCATTTCCATGGCTACCTTCCGCACTCCCGCCGTGGCGCTGATGCCGGATGTGACCCCCAAGCCCCTGCGCAGCAAGGCCAATGCGGTGATTAACCTGATGGGCAACGCCGGCGGCATTCTGATTCTGGCCCTCGGCTCGGTGCTGGCGGTTTCCAATGTGAAGAACGCCTACATGAGCTACACCGGGGTTTACGCCATTGTGGCCGGTCTGATGCTGGTGGCGCTGGTGCTGTTCCTGACCAATGTGAAAGAGCCGCTGTGGGCAAAGGAAGCCCAGGCAGCGGGGCACGAAGAGGAGCAGACGGAGGAAGGGGAGAAGCGAAAGCTCTCTGCCGGGGAAAAGCGGAGTATGTTCTTCTTGCTTGCTTCCATCGTGCTGTGGTTCTTCGGCTATAACGCCGTCACCTCCAAGTACACGGTCTATGCCCAGAGCGTGCTGGATAAGGATGCGTTTTTGACGCTGCTGCTGGCAAATGCCGCCGCCATCATTTCCTACCTGCCGGTGGGTATGGTGGCCTCCAAAATCGGCAGAAAAAAGACCATTCTTGCCGGTATCGTCATGCTCTTTACTGCATTCCTGGCGGCTTCCTTTATGGACGCCACTTCGCCTGCCTGGATGATGTACATCTTCTTTGTCCTGGCAGGCATCGGCTGGGCCACCATCAATGTCAATTCCTTCCCCATGGTGGTGGAGATGTGCTCCGGCAGTGATGTGGGCAAGTACACCGGTTTTTACTACACCGCCTCCATGGCGGCCCAATCCATTACCCCCACCATTTCCGGCATTTTCATGGACCAGGTGGCAATGACCACCCTGTTCCCGTACGCCTCCGTTTTTGTGGGGCTGGCCTTTGTGACCATGCTGCTTGTCCGCCACGGCGACAATAAGGTGGAAGCAAAGCGTGGCCTGGAAGCTTTGAATATCGAGGACTGATTTTATGTATTATCTGTTTTGTATTCCGGTGCTTTTGATTCTGTTTCATCTTTTCTGCCTGAAAGGACGCACCGGACAGCCCAAGCTGGCGGAACTGAAAAAGTGGAACTATGCCCACCGGGGCCTGCACAATGACAAGCTGCCGGAAAATTCCCTGGGCGCATTCAAAAACGCGGTGGCCCATAATTTTGGCGCGGAGCTGGACATCCATCTGATGAAAGACGGCCGCCTTGCGGTGATTCACGACTCCTGCCTGAAGCGGGTGGCGGGCGTGGATGTGAACATCGAGGATTTGACCGCCGAAGATTTGGAAAAGTATCCGCTCATGGGCACGCAGGAGCCCATCCCCCTGTTTTCCCAGGTGCTGGAGGTGTTTGACGGCAAGCAGCCGCTGATTATCGAGCTGAAAACCGCCAACGGCAACCACGCCGCACTGTGCGAAGCGGCCTGCAAAATGCTGGATGAATACAAGGGCCTGTACTGCATCGAATCCTTTGACCCCCGGTGCATCATGTGGCTGCGGCGGCACCGCCCCGACATTGTCCGTGGACAGCTCTCCGAAAACTGGTTTAAGAGCAAGTCCAGCCTTCCCTGGGTTTTCAAGTTTGTGCTGGCCTTCCATGGCTCCAACCTGCTGACCCGCCCGGACTTTATCGCCTATAAATATGCCGACCGCCACACCTTCGGCACCAACATCTGCCGCAAACTCTGGAAGGTGCAGGGTGTTTCCTGGACGCTGCGCACCAAAGAGGAATACGACACCGCAGTCAGCGAGGGATGGATTCCCATTTTTGAAAACTTTATCCCGTGAAAAAACGCCTTCGGAATGATTTCCGAAGGCGCTTTCTTTAGATTTCGTTGGCTTTGTCCAGCAGGTCGGACAGTTCCTCCATCCGCTCGATGGGAAAAGGGGGATTGGCGATGGGCTTCATGGCAATGGACATCAGCTTCATGGGGTTATCGTCTGCCGCCACCCGGTTGGAACTGAGGTCGCCGCAGCGGCGGCAGCGGTGAATGATGGCCCACTCGCCCTTGTTGCGCACCCAAACCGCAATCGGCTCCATAATGCCGCCGCAGTCCGATTCCCGGTCGCCCGGCTCAATGTCCACATGCAGGGAGCTGAGGCAGTAGGGGCAGTGGTTGCGGTGTTCGCTGGAAGCGCCCTCCGGCACCACCAGACGGCCGCACAGCTTGCACTCGAAGCTCTCAGTGCAGGCGTGGGTTTTGTAATAGCCCTTTTCAAAGGATTGTCTTTTGTTTTCCCGATTCATAGGTTCCTCCCGGTGTGTTTTTTCTCTATTCTACCACAGTTTTTTCCCAATAGCAACCGGATTATAGGTCAAGCGCCGGATTCATATAGTACACATTTTTCTGATTCAGCTTTTCCCGCAGAAGCTGGATGGCTTCGCCGAAGCGCTGGAAGTGGACGATTTCCCGCTCCCGCAGGAATTTAATCACATCGTTCACATCCGGGTCATCCGACAGCCGCAGGATGTTGTCGTAGGTCACCCTGGCTTTCTGCTCCGCCGCCAAATCCTCGGTCAAATCCGCCATAGGGTCGCCCTTGACCTGCATCCCGGCAGCCGACCAGGGAGAGCCGGAAGCGGCGGTAGGGTAGATGCCGGCGCTGTGGTCAACAAAGTAGGGGGCAAACTCCTGCATCTGCGCGTCCTTCAAATTCCGCGTCAGCTGATGCACAACCGCCCCCACCATCTCCAGATGCCCCAGTTCTTCCGTTCCAATGTCGGTCAGAAGCCCCTTCAGCTCGTCAAAGGGCATGGAATACCGCTGGGAAAGATAGCGCAGGGATGCGCCCAACTCGCCGTCCGGGCCGCCGTACTGGCTGATGATAATCATGGCAAGCCGGGGGTTGACCTTGTCGATTTTCACCGGGTATTGCAGTTTTTTGCTATAAATAAACATAAGCTGCCTCCTTTAATTCTTGCCGTATTCCCAGGGCCAGGGGTCGGAAAGCCAGTCATATTCCTGACTTTGACTGGGGGCACCGTGGGTGAGGGGACGGTTCTTTTCGGTGTATTCCATCATGCCTTTGTGATAAATCTGCTGATAGCTGCGGTAAAGTTCCAGCGCGTCCTTATCGTCCCGGTGGGTATCCAGATACAGCGCCAGCTCCTGCAGGGCAAAGGCAAGCACCTGAAGCTCCGACAGGGGCGTGACCGGCAGCTCCCGGTTGTTTACCATGCCCATGAAGGGCAGGTCCAGGCCGGGGAACAGCGTGCCGCGGACCATCCCTTTTTTGGCTTCGTAACGCGGCGGATTTTCCCGCTGAAAGGGCACATAGGGATTGGCCAGCGGGGCAGAGGCGGGAAGCATTCCCTCCATGGTTTCGCGGTCTTTTCGTTTCTCGTCCAAATTGCATTCCTCCCAATGGTAGGATAACGACTTTTGTCGTTCCCTGTCATACTATTCAAGTATGGGAGGGGGTGTGCCGAATTTTCGAGGGCAACTATTGGTTGCCACTGCATAAAAGCACCCTCCGCAACCGTAAGTTGCGGAGGCATAAAAAGGCGGCCAACCGTTGCAGTTGACCGCGTATCAATTCATATTAGGGCAATTACGATATGTACGAGCAACAAAATGCATAAGAATGCCGCAAAATATCGATGCAGGCGGAACCATTTCCCGTGCAATTTTGCCTTGGCGTAAAATGTCCCTGCCAGCAATGCAATCAGCAGGAAAAGCATCCATCCGGTGAGATTCACAGCGATTCTTTCGGAACTCTTGACGAAAGATAGAATGCCGTGCAAGGCAGAAATCCCAATCACCGCTAATCCAAGGGGCTTATGAATTTTTCTCAGCGGAAGGTTCAGTTTCTTGTTTTTGGATACCCTTCCAATGTATTTTGCCAAAAGCAGCACGCAGATTGCAAGAGATACCCAGCCGAGCCAATGATACAGCATTTTATTTTCCTCCGTTTATGAAAAGCACAACAGCGGCGTCAATCGCCAGAATCAATCCTTGCAGAAGATATGCTTTGGAATTCGCCCGATCATAAGAAATAGTTTTTCTTTTTCATTGTCTCTTATGAGGTAGCATATCATTTTCCATCTGCCGGGGTGATTTCTTTCAGAGCGGGTTATCGTCGATGACATAAACATTGACCTTGCCTGTATGGGCGGTGCATGCGTCAATGGCGACGAAGCCGTTTCCTTCGTATGGCTCAAAGCGGGCATCTGCTCCAAACTCGCTGCGTCCCTGGTCAGCGGCCCAGCCGGCAGAACAATGCCAGTGTCCGCAAACGATGGTTTTATCCGCCTGTAAATGGTATTTTGCCATCTCAAAGGGATTCATCCATCTGGATTCCTTCCACTCTGTAGAAGTTGCAAGACGCCAGTCCGGCAGGGGGCGATATTTTTCAGAACAGGGCGCTGCTTCATCAGCCATTTCATCGATCCAGATTGGCACCCACGCGTGAACGAAAATGTACTTTTGGGTTTCGTAGTAGTCCACGCACTGATGATAGAACGGCTCCAGAATCCGGTAGGCTTCCCGGCAGCAATCCGCCATATAGGGAGATTTTCCAAAGCGCTCCTTGTATTTGCGATCGTATTCATCAGTCAAATCCATGATGGTCTGCACGGTGCCGTTACGGTAGTCGCTGCCATAGAAGAATCCCCGCATACAGCAGCTTTTCATCATGCTATCGTGATTTCCCAAAATCAGCACCTTTCTGGGCAGTTCCATCAGAAACTTCATGACTTCCATCGGCTGCCGCCCCCGGTCAAAGTGGTCACCGCAGGCAATCAGCGTGTGGTTTGGATTATTGCGGTCAAATCCTGCCTTGTCCAAAGCGGCAATCAGCAAATCATAATATCCATGAATATCACTGACGCAAAAATATTTCATGTTCATGCCTCCAGTTCCGATTTGTTTTATAATAGAAATAATACCACAAAAAGTCGAAAAAGGGAATATGGAAAGAACGCTTTCTCGCATTTCGTGTACACGGAAGGATAAAAGCAGAATGTGGGGGGCAACCAGTAGTTGCGGCTTTAAATAAAAGCCATTCTCGCAACTTACAGTTGCAGGAATGGCTTGTTTTTGTTTTTTAAGAACAGTTTACAGGTCGAGGGATGGGGCATTTTTGACATAGTCTGCCTTGAGAAATTGGCGGTAGAACACAAAGCCGACCACACTTGTAATCACTTCCGTAACCGGATAGGTCATCCAGAACCAGTCGAGGCCAAACCGGGAAAACACATAGCCCAACGGCACAAACAGCACCACGGTACGAAGCACGGTCAATGCGGAGCTTTTCAGGCTATATCCTACCGCCTGAAAAAACACCGGGAAAATCAGGGATGTGACCATGGTCAGGAAACTGACACCCACAAACCGGAAGCCGACGCGCCCAATTTCGACGACTAGTTCATCCTGGGTAAACACCCGAAGCATCTGCTCCGGGATGGAAACAAAGCACGCCGTTCCCAACGCCATCAGCGCCATCCCCCAAAGAACAGCGGTATTCAGGGCCTTTTTGCAGCGGTCAATGTTTCTGGCGGCATAGTTAAAGCTGACCACCGGAACGATGCAGGTCTGCATCGCTCCAAGGGGGATGAAGAAGAAGGTCTGCCACTTATAGTAAAGCCCCAGCGCCGTCACAGCCTGGTCGCAAAAGCCTGCCAGAATCATATTCAGGCCAAAGATGTAAAAGGTATAAGCTGACTGCATCAGAATATTGGGCATTCCCAGGTGGAAAATCTTTCCGATATGATGGGGATAAACCTGCTTTGACGGGGAGGGGCGGAAGCCTTTCCGCATCACAATCAGCGCCGCAACGATTTGTCCCGCTACAGTGGCAACAGCGGCGCCGGAAATGCCCATCCGGGGCAAGCCCAACAGTCCGAAAATCAGCAGCGGGTCTAAAATGATATTGGTGACCGCGCCGGCAATCTGGGCAACCATGGGCGTTTTCATATCGCCGCCGGCCTGCAAAACCTTTGTCCAGGCACTTTCCAAAAACAGGCCAAAGCTGAACACGCAGACGATTCTGCCGTAGGCAATCACATCCTCAATCACCGCCGGGGAATCCGTGGACATTCTGGCATAGGCAGGCATGATAAACCAGGAAATCAGGGCAAACAAAAACCAGATTGCAATCTCCAGGGGCGTGCCCACACCGGCATATTCGTCGGCCTGCTTTTTCTTGCCTTCTCCCAGCTTTGCCGCCATGACTGTGTTGATGCCCACGCCGGTGCCTACCGCCAGGGCAATCATCAATAGCTGCAGGGGATAAACAATGGACAGCGCCGTTAATCCGCTGTCAGAACAACGCCCGATAAAAAGGCTGTCGATGATGTTATACAGCGCCTGAATGAGCTGTGCCAGCATCACCGGCGGCGCCAGCTTCAAAAGGATGCGGCTGATTTTTTCTTTTCCGTAAAATTCGATGGTATCCATGTTTTGTTCCTCCTGCATCTATATATCACAATTTCCGGAAATTCCAAACGGGATTATACATCGGGAAAGCCTTCATTTCAATAGGCAAATCACCTTGTTTTTGGGGCACAAATGCCTTGCCAATCCGGGATTCTTTTGATAGAATGAAAAGAAAACTGGAGGCAAGACCATGAAAAAGGCGCTCATCGTCATCGATATGCAAAATGATTTTATTGACGGCTCCCTGGGGACGAAAGAAGCCCGGGCAATCGTCCCTGCCGTGCAGGAGAAAATCGCCCAATACAGAAAAGAGGGAAGTACCATCCTTTTTACCCGGGACACCCACGAGGAGAACTATCTGGACACCCCCGAGGGAAAAAAACTGCCCGTGAAGCACTGTATCCGGGGAACCCATGGCTGGGAAATCGAAGCCAGCCTGGACACGGCTGGATGCCCCATCATCGACAAGCCCAGCTTTGGCTGGACGAAGTGGGGAGAATACGACTTTGATGCCATCGAACTGGTGGGGCTTTGCACGGACATCTGCGTGGTGTCCAACGCCCTGATTCTCAAGGCCACCTTCCCGGAGGCGGCGATTTCCGTGGATGCGTCCTGCTGCGCAGGCGTCACGCCGGAAACCCACCGGGCGGCGCTGGAAACCATGAAAATGTGCCAGATTGATGTCTATCACGAAGCATAAAAACGCGCCCGCCGAATTCCTCGGCGGGCGCATTGCGTGCAAGAGGGGAAACCGTTTCTAGTCTTTCGTGATTTCTTCCACTTGGGAATCCGTGTGATGGGTTACGCTTGAAACGCTGCCCAAACTCAAGACAATAATTTGAACAGCCAGGATAACCAGGAAAATGACACCAACCGTTTTCCAAATTCTGCGCGCTCTTCGATTCCGGATGGCCAGTTGTTCGTTGATTCTGGATAGCTGCTCTGCCACCAAATCTGCATTTGCATCGATTTCAATGGTGCTTCCCAGCAGTTGACTGACATCCGTTTCCAGGACTTCAGCAATCTTTTTCAGCATTTCCGCATCCGGGACAGAATAGCCTTTTTCCCATTTGGACACAGTTTGCCGTACCACATTGATCCGGTTTGCCAGTTCCTCCTGGGTAAGCCCTTTGCTTTTGCGTAGGGTTTTTATATTGTCGCTGAGCATGATGTGTGCCTCCTTTTATTTTTGATAAGAATACTATGGCATAGAAGCACAAATCCATCAAGCAACGCAAATGAACATCATCCGATTTCCTTGCCGGCCAGGAACACCCGGTAGGTGCTGTAATCGGGGCTGCACACCAGAAAATCCGCCTGCTTGCCGGTGGCAATGGAGCCGACTTCGTTTTGAACGCCCAGAGCGCAGGCGGGATTGTAGGTCGCCGCACGGACGGCCTGTGCCTCGTCAATTCCCCAGGAAATGGTGTTCTGCAGGCAGCGATACAGATTGGAAGCGGAGCAGGCGATGGTTCCGTCGGCCACCAGCCGGGCCACGCCGTCAATCAGATGGGCCTGCTGACCGCCCAGTTCAAACACGGTTCCATCCGGCTGACCGGCGCAGCGGCCGGAATCGGAAACCAGAATCATCCGATCTTTGAACATGGTAAAGGCCAGCCGGACGGCTGCGGGATGGATATGGCAGCCATCACAGATGATTTCCGCCCGGACATTGGGATTTTCCACCGCCGCGGGAATCACACCGGGATTGCGGTGGTTGATGCCGGGCATGGCATTATACAGATGGGTCAGATGAGTCACACCGGCCCGAATGGCGGCAGTGGCCTCGTCGTAGTTGCAATCGGTGTGGGCAATGGATACGGTGCAAAGTTCTTTTGCCCGCTCCACAAATTCCACCGCACCCGGCAGCTCTGGG
>JBGVGH010000152.1:0-2501 GCA_045121575.1 Faecousia sp. | reverse complement strand
CTAATTCCTAACTTCTCATTCATCCCAGTGCCACTGGCCCTTTCCGGCGCCCAGCTCGAAATGGTACTTCACAATGCCCAAATCCACCTTGGAATAAAATCCCATTCCCGCTTTGGCGGTGACGGCATCGCCCCGCTGCTCCAGGGTGAATTTCTGCTGGTTCATGGCTGTGGGTGCCAAAAGCGCCGCCTCCACGCCGTTTTGGAACCAGTCGGGGGATTGGGCCGTCAGGTTGGACACGGCGGTTTTCTCTTTGGATTTGTGAGCCGTTCCGGCGGTCTTGCCGTAGCCCAGGGCAATCACCACCGTCAGTTTTTCCCCGCTGTCCACCCGGAAAGCGCCGGGGACTTTCTTATAGGTCATGGCCACCCAGCAGGTGTTCAGCCCCAGCGTCTGGGCTTTCAGCACCAGGCGTTCCCCGTAATAGCCGCACTTTTCCTCCAGCCGGGCGTCCTTTTTCCCCACCAGGGCGATGTAATTGGTCACGCCGCTGAATTTGCCGTAGTGGGCCATCAGGCCTTCAAAGGCCTTCGGCTCGTTTTTGACCAGCTGAATGTGCAGGTCTCCCGCCTGATTGCAGGCGGCGATTTCCTGCTCCAGCGCCTGGAGCTTTTCCGGCTCGATGGGCCTGCTTTCATACTGCCGCACGCTGTGCCGGGCCTTCATTGCTTCCATAACATCCATAAATATCCCTCCGTCAGATAAATTTGAACAGAATCATCACCAGGCTCAGCGCCGACAGGCCAAAGCCCAGCATCCGGTTCATCTTTCGGGCGGAGGCCTGGTTGGCGAATTTCGCCGTCAGCATGGCAAAAACCAGGGTGAACAGCACGCACATCACCAAAATGGAAAGGTCGGTCACGCCCCCGCCGATGGCAAAATGGGACGCCGCCCCGGTCAGCGCCGTAAAGGTCATGATGAACACGCTGGTGCCCACCGCGGTTTTCAGTTCATACCCCAGGACGCTCACCAGCACCAGCAGCATCATCATACCGCCGCCGGCACCCACCACGCCGCAAATCATGCCAACGACCATGCCGCAGACAACCGACTGCATCACCGCCGCCCTGCGGCTGCGGTTGGCTTTGCTCTCCCGCTCTGCCATCACCGGGCGGAAAATGAATTTCAGTCCCGCAAACAAGGTCATGAACATGGAAAAGCCGCCCATGGTGGTCTGGGGCAGGTAGGACGCCGCCCAGCTGCCCACCAGAGTGAATACCAGCACAGCAAACAGCATCACCAGCCCGTTTTTCACATCCAGATTTCCGTTTTTTCGGTAAGTCCAGGCCGAGGCCGCTGAAGCCAGCACATCCGAGGCCAGGGCAATGCCCACCGCCTCATAGGCATTGACATTCAAAAATGTAACCAGCATGGGGGCGATGACCGCCGCGGCAGAAAGCCCCGCCAGTCCCGTTCCGAAGCCTGCCCCTGCGCCTGCCAGCAGGCAGACCAGAATTTTTACAATCCATTCCATGATTTTTCACTCCTGTCCGGAAGCTGCTCCATAATCTGCTTCGCATGGGTCAGCATTTGAAACAGGCAGTCCACGGCCTGGGTATCCGCGTCGAAATAATAGTAGTTTTTCGTGCCCTCCCGGCGCATTTTGAGCAGTCCCGCCTCCTTCAAAATCCGCAGATGGTGGGACACCGCCGGGCGGGAAAGATGGGTTTTTTCCGTGATGACGCCCACCCGGACGCCGCCGCAATGCTCCATACGCATCATTTCCAGCATCAGGTGCTGGCGGTTTTCGTCCCCCAGCGCCTGAAGAATTTTTCGGCACTGCTCAAATTCCTCCGCCAGGCGGTTGATTTCCCCTTGGTCGACCATGGTGCACCTCCTTTTGTTTATTGGATTAAACCATTATACCACACTTTTTAAAGAAAAGATGAATGGGAAAGAAAATCAATACCATTTTCCGGAAAGCAGGCAGGGGGAGTTAGAAATTAGGAATTAGGAATTAGAAATGAGGAATGAGGAGTTAGGCGTTTAGAATGAAATCAGCAAGGACGGATAAACTGGGGTTTATCGGGCTGTTTGATGCAAATTATGCACACCACTAAAACGCTTCCCCCGGGGGGAAGGTGGCACGGCGTCAGCCGTGACGGATGAGGAACGGCGCCCGGTTGGACATTGCAGAAAGTCTGAAACAGGGCAACAAACGATACCTTTTCGCCCGCATTCCTCATCAGTCAAAAATCTTCGATTTTTGCCAGCTAGAAATTATGGTATGATTGCCCCCGGCAATCATGGATATGCCTATTCCCTGCGGGCGCACCGCCCCAGAGGGGAAGCCTTGGCGGGCGGCATATATGCCGCCCCTACAAAGAGTTTCCAAATTTTTCAGACACAATCGTGAACACTGTAGGGGCACCCGTCCCCGGGTGCCCGGGCATTTCGATTAGAAATGCCATCCACGAAGCGGATAAATACCACCCCCTTTGTCATCCTGAGCGGAGCGCAGCGCAGTCGAAGGATCTCATGGAGTAAGGCGGAGATTCTTC
>JBGVGH010000151.1:0-10545 GCA_045121575.1 Faecousia sp. | reverse complement strand
TCATTGCTTTTGTCGTGATTGCCCACCAGACGGAACGACATCAGCCTGTCAAAGCCGCATCTGGTACAGTCCAGCATGGCCTTGCTGTGGGTCAATCCATCAGCGCCATTATACTGAGGTAAGGCAGGGTCCATATAACTTTCCGCGCAGTTATCTCCAAGATTTGCGATAAAATCGCAGGCCATTGCCCCCACTGTTTCCAGCGCAAAACACGCATGTCTTGCGCTGGTCATCGCCTTTGAATCAGCGGCGGAATAGTGGCTGTCGGAAATCGCGCCGAAAATCAGACTGTTGGGATGGGTTTCTTTCCATGAAAGCAGGTTTTTGACCAGCCTTCCGGCTTCGGCAAAATGATAATCCGGCACATTGGAGAATCCCAAACCCAGCACAGCGTTCTTCATCTGCTCCGTGGTAAAGGTATCCGCCGCACCGTCATTTTTGAGGCGCAGGGCATCTGCAATGGCTTGAATGTTGCGTTCCTCATACAGTTTTTGCCCCATCAGTAAGCAACCCCCTCTCCCACAGGCAGCGCCGCCATAACCGCACTGACCATTTCCGTCTTGTCCGCTTCGGTGTAGTAATCCACGCCCTTGACCGGGGTGTGTCCGTCCGCGCCATCCTCCCCTTTTTCGCCCTGCGCACCGGCGTCGCCTTTGGTGCCCTTCAGCGACGCAAGAAATACCGTCTCCGATCCGGTATTGCCTGCATCCAGCCAAATTTGGTAGGCAGATTTTCCGGCTTCCCCCGGCTCTCCTTTTTGCCCCGGGGCACCATCAAAATAGTCAATTCCCTTCTGGGGCGTGTAGCCATCTTTGCCGTCCCGAATATCTCCCACCGCCTTGGAAAACGCCGTAAAATATGCCTGCGCCTCCGCACTGTTCATGCCCGGTCTGGCCTCCACATAATAGGGGATATTCCAGCACCCCAGCTCTTCTCCCTGGCTTGTATGAAGCACCAGGCAGAGAAAGCCTGCGCCGGGATTGAGCAGCATCTGGGCAATCAATTCCACGAGAATCTCATTTCCGGATACCGTGACCGCACTTTCTTCCCCAATATCCGTATAATTTCCCGTGCCGGATGCACCGCTGTACCACACCGACACTTTTGCGCCATCCGGCACATCATAGGCTCCTCCGTTATCCGTCAGCGTCACCAGAAACCGCCTTCCCACATCCCCCTGCTTGGCGTGAAGCAGCGGTGCTCTTTCCTTCCCCGACATATCCAAATTGATAATCTGCATGATATACCTCCCTGTTTTTCCGGCACATTTGGAGATTTTCCTTCCCCAATATGCCTTCTTATCCATAGGATTGAAAGAAGCGGCAGTTGCACCGCGCCGTGCGACCATCCTTGTTTTTCGTCAAAAAAATCGCGCCGGAGCAGTTCACAGCGAAGCTCCGGCACGGTTTTCATTCAATTTCTTCAGAAGTCGGGGCATTTTCCGCAAAAGCCAACGCCATGGAATAAAACAATGTTGGCCCCACATTGAAAAAATGGCAATCCATCAGGCTGGCAATCAGGAGTGCCGCCACAGACAGGGCAATGCAGAGATTTTCCGTGGTCGGTTTTTTCCAGATCACCTGAATGGTTTGCCAGCGGTGAAATCCATAGGCAGCCAAGCTCACCACGCCGCCGGTTGCCAGCAGCTGGACAACCGTATTATGCCACCGGGGCGGCGCAAAAGCGGTAAATTTCTCCACATCTGCCCACACAAACACCTCGTAATCCAAGGGGAAAAAGGTTCCTCCGAAAATGGGATATTTCCGAAATTGCGCCAGTCCCGCCTGATAAATATTCTCCCGGCCAAATATGTTGGTGCCATCCACAAAACTCTCCCCCAGAGCCTGCACCAGTTCTCTGCCCTTTTCTTTCAAAAGCCAGATCAGGCCGCCGCAGATAACCAGTGTCAAGCCCGCCGCCAGCCACCGGTTCCGTGTCCGGTATATCAGCAGCAGGCAGCACAGCAGGAAAATGACCCCCGCCGTCAGCATGGACGCCCGGGACCATGTCAGCACAACTCCAAAAAGAAGCAGCACGCCGCCTGCAAGCCATACCCATCCCCGTTTTCCGCAGGCCAGTTGAAAAGCGAACGGAATCATCATGGTAAGAAAAGCACCAATGTTATTGTAGTGCCCCCATCCCAAAAAAATATTGGCCCGGAGAATATTTCCATCCAGCAAAATATTCCCATTTCGATAGAGGAAAACCGTTTCGGCAATCAAGGCTGCCCCGGTGCAGATTCCCACCCAGGCCAGATAGTTTTTGGGTGCCTGCTCCCACTTCACCGCACCGCTGATAAAATAGTAGGGCAGAAATACCGCCGCAAATTGCAGCAGGGCGAACAGCCAGTTGTTGATTCCATGGTCAAAATAGTGCCCGCTGCCTGCACCCGCCAGAAAATAAGATGCGCCAAGCGCCAGCATCCCCGGCAGCAGGGCACGCCTGTGCCGCAGGAAGGCTTTTCCGCCCATTTCTCCGTCTGTCACAAGGCGCACCACCACAGCCGCAACAATGACCAGAAAATATCCCATAATCACCAGTCCCGTTTTCCCCCAGAAGACAGACGCTTCATTGATTCCCGGATTGTTGGCACCCGAAGGGGCAATGTAGCAGCAGACAATTAACGGGATTGCCGGCAGGAAATCTCTGCCAAACAGGCTCATATACACAAAAAAGAGGCAATACACGCCATAAACCAGCAGTTCCAGACTATAGCTGCAGGACAGAAATGCCAAAAAAGCTGTCAGCAGCGGAAAAAACGGAGAGTATAAAAACCAATCCATCCACGGCACGAAGGGGGCGCGCCGCAGGCTGTGACCGAACCTTGCTTGATGTTCCAAATGATTCATAATGCCATGTCCTTCATATAAAGTCATGGATTATCATACACCCTTTCCCCTGCTTTTGCAACGAAATTCTCCCACAAAACACAAAAGAACGCCGTCCCACACGGAACGGCGTTCTTTTTGTTTACTTCATCAGCTTGCACACAAGTTCGGTATAAGCCACCGGGTCCTCGATGGGCAGGTCTGCCAGCAGCTGGGCCTGATACATGAGGAGCTGGGCATAATCCTTTGCCAGCAGCGGGTCGCTGACCATGGCATTTTGCAGGGCCTTGACCGCCTCATGCTCGCCGTTCAGCTCCAGAATCCGGCCCACCGGGTAAGCAAACTCCGGGTTGGCCTTCTTCATATATTTCTCCATCTCGAAGCTGACGCTGCCCTCCGGCACCATGGCCACAGGATGGCTGCCCAGGTTGGCAGACAGGCGCACTTCCTTCACGCTGTCGCCCAGGGTCTCCTTCACAAAGGTCAGCAGGCCCTTCATTTCCTCGGCCTTGGCCTCGATTTCCTTCTTCTCCTCCTCGCTCTGCAGGCCCAAATCCTCGGAACCGGCATTGCAGAAGGGCTTTTCTTCATAGGTCATCAGCGTCTGGGGGATAAATTCATCCACATCCTCGGTGCAAAGCAGCACATCATAGCCATGGGCCAGCAGGGTTTCCACCTGGGGGAGCTTGCGCAGCCGGTCACGGCTCTCGCCGGGGATGAAGTAAATCTTCTCCTGGCCCTCTGCCATGGCGGAAACATACTCCTGCAGGGAAATCAGCTTCTGCTCCCTGGCAGACCAGAACAGCAGCAAATCCTGGGTGGCCTCCTTGTGAGTGCCATACTCCGACACGGTGCCGTACTTCAGCTGCCGGCCAAAGGCGGCATAGAACTGCTCATACTTCTCCCGGTCATTTTCCATCAGGGACTTCAGTTCCGACTTAATCTTCTTTTCAATGTTCCTGGCGATGATGGTCAGCTGCCGGTTGTGCTGCAGCATTTCACGGCTGATGTTCAGGCTCAAATCCTGGCTGTCCACCACGCCACGGACGAAGCGGAAGTGGTCGGGAATCAAATCCTCGCAGTTTTCCATAATCATCACGCCGGAGGAATAGAGCTGCAGGCCGGGCTTATACTCTCTGGAATAGAAATCGTAAGGCGCCTTGCTGGGAATATACAGCAGCGCCTTAAAGGACACCGAGCCTTCCGCGCTGGTGTGAATCACTGCGGCGGGCTTGTTATAGTCAAAGAACCGCTCCCGGTAGAAGGCATCATACTCCTCCTCGGTCACATCCTTTTTGGCCCGCTGCCACAGAGGCACCATGGAATTGAGGGTCTCCATTTCCTGATAATCCTCATATTCCGGCTTGTCCTCCGGGGAATCTGCTTTCTTGCGGGACTTGGTCACTTCCATGCGGATGGGATAGTGGATGTAGTCGGAATACTTCTTCACCAGGGAACGAATTTCATACTCCTCCAGATATTCCGAGAACTTTTCCTCCTCCGTATCCTTCTTGATGGTCATAATCACATCGGTGCCGGGGTAATCACGGGTGGTTTCCTCCATAGTATAGCCGTCGGTGCCGTCAGAGGTCCACTTCCAGGCGGTCTCCTCGCCGTACTTTCTGGAAACCACGGTGACGGAAGATGCCACCATAAAGGCAGAGTAGAAGCCCACGCCGAACTGGCCGATGATGTCAATGTCCTCCTGCTTCTCCATGGCCTGCTTGAAGCCCAGAGAGCCAGACTTGGCGATGGTGCCCAGATTCTCCTGCATTTCCTCTTTGGTCATGCCGATGCCGTTGTCGGAAACGGTGAGGATGCCGTTTTCCTCGTCCCGGGTGATGGTGATGGCAAAATCATCCCGGTTGAGGCCCACCTTGTCGTCGGTCAGGGCGGTGTAGGCCAGCTTGTCAATGGCGTCGCTGGCGTTGGAAATAATCTCACGCAGGAAAATCTCCCGGTGGGTGTAAATGGAATGAATCATCATGTCCAGCAGACGCTGGGACTCTGCTTTAAATTGCTGCTTTTCCATAAATCAGATGCACTTCCTTTGTTGTTTTTAGCACTCCATTTGCCTGAGTGCTAATATTATATCACCCCTGTCGCAAAATGCAACCCCCTTTCCGAAAATTCCCAAATTGTTCACAATGTGCGCCCCTATGGGCCAAACAACGGATAACAAAACCGTCACGCGGGGTTTCCCCGCACAGTGTACAAAGAAGCTCCGTTTTTCTCCCCGGATTTCTCCGCAAAAACCTGGTATTTTCCGAAGAAATCCCTTGCTTATTCCATTTTTTATGCTATACTTATAATGAATGTTTATGTGCCAAGCGAAGGAGTTATTTATGATTACAGTCAACAATTTGGGTATGCAGTTCGGCGGTCAGTGGCTGTTCCAGCATGTGGATTTGCAGTTTTTGCCCGGCAACTGCTACGGCATCATCGGTGCCAACGGTGCCGGCAAGTCCACCTTCCTGCGGATTCTCACCGGCGATCTGGATTCCACCACCGGCACCATCTCCATTGACCCCGGCAAGCGGGTTTCCGTGCTGAAGCAGAACCAGAACGCCTACGATGCCTATACCATTATGGACACCGTGATTATGGGCAACCGGCATCTGTATGAGGTGATGAAGGAAAAGGACGCCATCTACGAAAAGGCGGACTTCACCGATGAGGACGGCATCCGCGCCGCCGAGCTGGAAGCGGAATTTGCGGAAATGGGCGGCTGGGAAGCGGAATCCGACGCCTCCCGCCTGCTGCAGGGTCTGGGCATCGCCACGGAAATGCACTATGACATGATGGGTGACACCGACCCCCGTCTGAAGGTGAAGGTTCTGCTGGCACAGGCCCTGTTCGGCAATCCCGACATCATCATGCTGGACGAGCCCACCAACAACCTGGACATTGAAGCCATCAACTGGCTGGAGGATTTCCTGCTGGATTTCCCCGGCATGGTCATCGCCGTGTCCCACGACCGGCACTTCCTCAACACCGTCTGCACCCACACCGTGGATATTGACTACGGCAAAATCAAGATGTATGTGGGTAACTACGACTTCTGGTACGAATCTTCCCAGATGGTGCAGGCCATGATTCGCAACAAGAACAAGAAAAATCAGGAGAAAATTGAGGAACTGCAGCTGTTCATCCAGCGTTTCTCCGCCAACAAGTCCAAGGCCAAGCAGGCAACCGCCCGCCGGAAGCTGCTGGATAAGCTGACCGTAGAAGAAATGCCCTGCTCCACCCGTCGTTATCCCTTCCTTGGCTTTATGCCCGAGCGGGAACTGGGTAAGGACATTCTGACCGTCAACGATGTTTCCGTCACCGTGGACGGTGTGAAGCTGCTGGATAAGGTCTACTTCTCCGTAGGCAAGAACGACAAGATCGCTTTCGTTGGTGAAAACGAACTGGCACAGACAGCCCTCTTCCAGGTGCTGATGGGCGAACTGGAGCCGGACGAAGGCTCTGTCAAGTGGGGCATTTCCACTTCCCGCAGCTATCTGCCCAAGGATAACACCTCTTACTTTGAAGGCAACAAGTGCGAGCTGGTGGATTGGCTCCGTCAGTACTCCGCCAAGAAGGACGATGTGTACCTGCGTGGCTTCCTGGGTCGTATGCTCTTCAGCGGCGACGATGCCTTCAAGAGCGTGGAGGTCCTGTCCGGTGGCGAAAAGGTTCGCTGTATGCTCAGCAAAATGATGCTCAGCGGTGCCAATGTTGTCCTTCTGGACCAGCCCACCAACCACCTGGATATGGAATCCATTCAGGCTGAGAACAAGGGTCTGGAAGCCTTCCCCGGTGTTGTGCTTCTGGCTTCCCACGACCACGAAATGCTTTCCTCCGTCTGTAACCGTGTCATCGCCTTCCAGCCCGACGGCACCATTGTGGACCGTTACGGCACTTACGATGAGTACCTGTACTGGATGGAACAGCAGAAGAACAAATAAGTCTTTATAGGAGCTATACTATGGAGAGAATTTTAGATATTATTACGAGTAAAATGGAAACCGCCTTCCAAAAAGCAGGCTTTGAGCCTTCCTACGGCAAGGTCACCGTTTCCAACCGTCCCGACCTGTGCCAGTACCAGTGCAACGGCGCACTGGCTGCTGCCAAGGTATATAAGTGCGCCCCCATTCAGATCGCACAGAAGGTTGCCGCAGAGCTGGACAGCCACGATTTTTCCAAGATCGAAGCCGTTATGCCCGGCTTTTTGAATTTGAACCTTTCCGATGCATTTTTGCAGGATTATCTGGAAAAAATGCGTTTGGAAGCGGATTTTGGCGTTGAAAAATCCGGCGAAGGCAAGACCATCGTGGTTGACTACGGCGGAGCCAATGTGGCAAAGCCTCTGCACATCGGTCACCTGCGTCCTGCCATCATCGGTGAAGCCCTGAAGCGGCTTTACAAGTTCTTCGGCTATAACACCATCGGTGATATCCATATGGGTGACTGGGGTCTGCAGATGGGCCTGATCATCGCAGAGTTAGAGTGCCGTCAGCCGGAGCTTTGCTACTTCGATGCTAATTACACCGGTCCTTACCCCGAAACCTCTCCCTTCACCCTTTCCGAGCTGGAGGAGATCTACCCCACCGCTTCTTCCAAGAAGTCCGATCCCGTGTTCGCAGAAAAGGCCCATGTAGCCACCTATGAACTGCAGACCGGCCGTCCCGGCTACCGTGCCATCTGGAACCATGTGATGGGCGTTTCCCTGCCGGATCTGCACCGGATCTACGATATGCTGGATGTCCACTATGAAAAGTGGCTGGGTGAAAGCGATGCTGACCCCTACATCCCCAACATGATTGCCGATATGAAAGAAAAGGGTCACGCAGTGCTCTCCAACGGTGCTTGGGTCATCCCCGTTGCCAAGGAAGAGGACAAGAAGGAAGTGCCTCCCTGTATCCTCGTCAAGAGTGACGGCTCTGCCATCTATGCTACCACCGACCTTGCAACCATGGTCCAGCGTATGCAGGATTGGAAGCCCGATAAGATGCTCTATGTCACCGATAAGCGGCAGGCGCTCCACTTTGAGCAGGTCTTCCGTGCCGCCCAGAAATGCGGCATCGTCCTTCCCGAAACCGAGCTGGAGCATGTGGGTCACGGCACTATGAACGGTGCTGACGGCAAGCCCTTCAAGACAAGAGATGGCGGTGTTCTCCGTTTGGAGCAGCTGCTTTCCGATATGACCGATTTTGTCCGTTCCAAGGTTGTGGAAAACAAGATCGTACCGGAAGAGGATGTGGAAGAAACCACCGCAAAGATCGCTCTGGCTGCCTTAAAGTATGGCGACCTGAGCAACCAGCCCACCAAGGACTATAACTTTGATCTGGAGCGGTTTGCCGCCTTTGAAGGCAACACCGGCCCCTACATTCTCTATACAACTGTTCGTATCAAGTCCATTCTGGCAAAATACGGCGCTTGGGAGAACCTGCCCATCAGCCTGCCCGCCAATGAAAGCGCCCGGGATCTGATGCTCTCCATCACCCGTCTGGCACCCAGCCTGGAAAGCGCTCTGCGCACCAGCAGCCCCAACCTGATCTGCGCTTACATCTATGAGCTGGCCGGTGCTGTGAATAAGTTCTATCACGAGACCCGGATCCTCACGGAAACCGACAAGGCTCTCCAAGCCGGCTACATCAGCCTCATCGGTCTTGCCAAGAACATTTTGGAAGCCTGTATGTCCATTCTGGGCTTCAGCGCTCCGGAGAAGATGTAATTGTAAATTTTCTTCCTGTGGGGTAGAAGCCCCACGAAAAATGTGATATACTATATTGTGAACTTTCAACTGTAAGGAGGCGATTCCTTTTGAAATATTGGCGTGGTTATTTGGTTGCCGCATTTTTTGCAATTGCAACTGTGGCGCTGACCCAATTTGCCGCCAGCCACCGGCTGCTGATGGATATGGTCTATCCTTATATGGTCCGTATGCTCCTGCCGGAAGTGACCGCCTGGTCAAGTAGCGTGGATTTCTGTCTGTGGCAGACCCTTCTGCTTGTGGTCATCGGCGGCATTGTGCTGAGCATCCTTTTAATGATCCTTCTGCGTTGGAATCCCGTCCAGTGGTTTGGCTGGATTTTGGCCATTTCCTGCCTGTTCTCCTTTGTGAATACGGGTCTTTTCAGCCTGGGTCAGTACTCCACTCCCATGGCCGAAGACCTCTTGATGGATATGCAGGATTACTCTGTGGACGCTTTGGAAGATGCGGCTATTTATTACCGGGATAAGGCCAATGTGCTGTCCCGAAAGGTAAACCGGGATGACAGTGGTGTGATCTTCAGCTCCTTTGAGGATCTGAACACCCAGGCCGGTGAAGGCTTCCGTTATTTGACCTACAAACGGGGCTTTGCCATTTTCTCCGGCGACACCTCTCCTGTGAAGGAGCTGGGCTGGAGCGACCTGTACACCCGTCAGGGTGTAACGGGTATGACCGTGTATATAACCGGTGAATCTGCCGTTAATCCCCAGATGCCCCAGGTAGGTTTGCCCTTTGCCATCTGCAAGGAAATGGCAAAGCGGATGATGATCTACAATGACAGTGAAGCAAACTTTGCCGCATTCCTGGCATCCACCTGCCACGATATGCTTCCCGATGAATTCCAGTATTCCGCCTATTTGATGGCTTACAGAGCCATTTATAACACCATTGCCCAGCAGGACAGCGTCCGGGCAAAGGAGATCCGGGCCTCTTTGGATTCGACTATCTCCACCCTCCTGCAGGAGGATCTGGATCGGTACAACAGCTTCTTCTCCCCCTCCCAGGCGACAGAAGGCGACGTGCTGTTTACCGACCTTTTGGTCAGCTGGCACATCCAGGAAGTGGTCATTCCCTTAACTCCCGTTGAGGACAACGGCTTTGATCCTATGGATGAAACCAGCGAGCAACTCAAAGACATCGTAAACAAGGTGGCATAACCTATGCAAAATGCTTTACACCGGGGTCTTGGTCAACTGGATCTTTCTTTAGACCAAGCCACCCAGGAAAAACTGTGTGCCTTTGGACAGGCAGTGATCGAACAAAACAAGGTGATGAACCTGACCGCTATTACAGAGCCTGCCCAGGTTGCCATTTTGCATTTGGCAGATTGCGTCAGCCTTTTGAAGGTGGCGGACCTGAAGGGCAAGAAGCTGATCGATGTGGGCTGCGGTGCCGGTTTTCCCGGTGTGCCTCTGAAGATCGCCTGCCCGGAAACAGAGCTAACCCTGCTTGACAGCCTGGGCAAACGGATGCACTGGCTGGAAGAAATTCTCCCCACCTTAGGTGTGGAAGCTTCTTACATCATCGGCCGGGCAGAGGAAGCCCTGGAAGGCCGTCGGGAGCAGTATGACTTTGCCACCAGCCGTGCTGTGGCAAGGCTGAACATTCTGCTGGAGCTGACCGCCCCCTATGTAAAAGTGGGTGGAAAAGTGCTGGCAATGAAGGGCGCAGCAGCAGAAGAAGAGCTGCAGGAAGCCAAGGGCGCCATCAAAAAACTGGGTCTGCAGTTAGAAGGGATCCACACCTTCCCCTTAGACGGAACTGCCCACAATGTGATGGTTTTCCGCAAGGTTTCCCCCACCCCTTCCCAGTATCCCCGTCGCTATTCCAAAATAAAGCAAAGTCCCCTTTGATATGGCACAGAAAACCGTTGTTTTCCTTTGGAAAACAACGGTTTTTTTCATCTTTCCTATTGAGTATTGCAGACATTTTTGCTATAATATAGGGAAAATGATATAA
>JBGVGH010000150.1:0-1674 GCA_045121575.1 Faecousia sp. | reverse complement strand
TGTGGCCGGCTACATTGCTGACGCTGCCAAGAAGCTGGGCGGCAAGGTCACCTTCGTCAACGCCATTCACTATGTGAAGGGCGAGGGCATCGAGAAGAAGGAAGAGAACTTCGCTGCTGAAGTGGCTGCTCAGCTGAAGGGTGCCAAGTAATTGATTTGCTCAAAAATCCCCAACCGCCAGGTTGGGGATTTTTTGCGACAAAGGGAGTTATTCCGTTGCCAGTTATCGATTATCGGTAGGGGCGGCATACATGCCGCCCGTAGGCCGATGGGGTTTCTGTCCCTGCAAACTCGGCGAGGAGATTGTAGGGACACCCCTCCGGGGTGTCCGCCGGAACGCGGTTTCGGGCACCCGGGGACGGGTGCCCCTACGGTTTCTGCCGATTGCGTGGGAAAATCCGGCGGCCCGGTAGGGGTGGCATAGAGTTGGCCCACGGGCGCACCACCTCTGTAGGGCGAGGTCTTGACCTCGCCGGGCATTTCCAACGGAAATGCCATCCGCGAAAGCGGATAAATGCCGGCACACCATTGTCATCCTGAGCGGAGCGTTAGCGGAGTCGAAGGATCTCATAAGAGAAAGTGGAGATTCTTCGACTCACTTCGTTCGCTCAGAATGACAAAACTTCAGGTTGTGCATAGCGGGCGGCATGTATGCCGCCCCTACAAATTTATAGAAATCAAGGCGCGGGAAAATGGAAAAAGCCGGGGGGAGCCCCGGCTTTTGGCGTTTTTTCGGCAAATCAGGAGTTTTTCAGCAAATCCGCCAGGGTGATGGACTCGAAAAAGGAGTCAATCATGGCATCCAGCTTATCCCACATGGGTTTGGTCTGGCAGCAGGTGGCCCGGCTGCAGGCGGCAGGCCCCTGGGAGGTGCAGGACACGGCGGCAAGGCTTCCCTCCGTCAGCTTGAGAATGCTGCCGACGGTGTAAAAGTCGGGGCTGCGGTTGAGCCGGTAGCCGCCGCCCTTGCCGTGGACGGCATCCACCAGATTTCCCTTGGACAGCAGGGTCATGATGGACTCCAGATATTTCTGGGAAATGCCCTCAGACTCCGCAATTTCCTTCAGGGGCACATACTCCCCGTCCCCCCGCAGCGCCAGACCCACCATCACCCGCAGGGCGTAGCGGCCCTTGGTCGAAACAATCATGGTCAGGCTTCACCGTGAACCTGCTCGTGGAGCTGGTCGTGGTCGATTTCCTTGAACTGCTCGGCGTCATAAGGGATGTTGTTCTTGTCGAAATAGTCCTTCAGGGCGTTCTTGATGGCCTCCTCCGCCAGCACGGAGCAGTGCATCTTGTGGGCGGGCAGGCCGTCCAGAGCTTCCGCCACGGCCTTGTTGGTCAGCTCCATGGCCTCGTAAATGGACTTGCCGATAATCATCTCGGTGGCCATGGAGGAGGAGGCGATGGCGGAACCGCAGCCGAAGGTTTCGAATTTCACATCCACCAGAATGTCGTTTTCAATTTTCAGATAAATTTTCATAATGTCGCCGCACTTGGCGTTGCCCACTTCACCCACGCCGTCGGCGTCCTCGATGACGCCCACATTCCGGGGGTGCATGAAGTGGTCCATTACCTTTTCACTGTACAAAGCCATTGTTTTTACGCTCCTTATTATTTGAAATAGTAGGGTGGGGTCTTGACCCCACCGCTTCGGTCAAAGAAAGTTTGCAG
>JBGVGH010000149.1:0-10520 GCA_045121575.1 Faecousia sp. | reverse complement strand
TTCGGGTTTTGTCAATAAGGATAGAGAAAAAAGTAAATTATTTTTATGAGGTTACAACATCGGATTGAATAAGGCGCAGTACCTTGTCGGTAAAGGTTTCCCGGCTGGTCTGGCTGAAATGGAAATAAATATCAAAGGTCGTACCGCCAACGGTCTTTACCATATCGGGTGGCGGTACGTCCGGGGCGGGTGAAGCGTTGCCGCCCGCCATCACGGGCAGGGGGATGGCCTTGCCCTCTCTGCTGGTGCTGTCGCTCCCCTCCGGGGCGGGGATGGTGCTGGTGATCGTCATGCTGGGGTCGTAGGTCATAGGCTCTCCTTTCATCATTCATCAAAGTTAATCCACGTGAGCGCCATTTTGCCGCCCACGTTGGAGTGGGGGAAGGGGAATGTATTAGTCCCCCTTTGAGGACTGTCCACAAGCCCCCTGATTGCAAGGCTTTTCAGCCTCTAAATGTCCACGCCTGCGGCGTTCCCGTTCGCTGGCAGCTTTCTTTCTCCGGCGCACATTGGCGGCGCACTCGTCACAGTATTTGCCCCGATTGGAGCGCGGCACGAACATCGCCCCGCACTCGGCACAGGGCCGCGCCTGTCCTCGGTGGAGCAAGGCGGCACACAACCCCTTGTCTGTTGGCAGGACGGCGGCGCGGAACCATTTACAGACCAGGGAATAGGTGATACTCTGGACGCAGACACAAGGCTCCCAGCCGTCATCAAGAGCAAGACAGTTGCCGCCGTCATAATTGCAGCAGTCATGCACCAGCCGCCGGACGGCTCGGTACTGCTGGTAGGTCAGTCGGGGAATGCCGTTCACCGCTCCACCTCCCGGCGTTTCTGCTGGGTCTGCTCCTGCTGGTGTATGGCAGCATCGGCGTTCCGCTTCACCTGTTGAAGCCGCCGCAAATCGTCTTGGATAGGCTTGTACTGCTCATACTCGGCTGTGTACTCCTGGTGAAGCCTCGCCTGTTCCTGTTCCCACGCATGAACGGGGATTTTACCAGCAGGGGAACGGTGCTTGTCCAGCTTCCGGCGGGCCATGTGGAACGTCCTCAACTCGTTCTCATGCTCCCTCTCGAATTTTTCCCGCTTGCCCTTCCACTTGATACCCTGCAACTCGTCATAGACGGGCTTGGTGTCTCGGTAGAGGTCAACAAGGCGAAGCAGTTCCTTCAATTCGTTCAGACGGTCACGCTTCGCTTTCATGGATGTGTTGATGGCCTCCGTTCGTTCACTCTGGGCGGCGATATGGGTCTCTAAATCTTCCAGCGTAGCGATGCCCCTCTCGGTCAGAAAATTGATGGCCTCGGCAAAACCTTTAAGATTTCCAATCCTGGCGTTGCGGCTCCATGCTCCGGCGTTCCGGCCCTCATAGTAGTCGGTCAGCAGGGCGGCAAGGGTCGGGGCCTGGGGCTTGCTCAATTCTTCTTTTATGGCCTTAATCCAATCCGTCAGGCCGGCGATTTTCTTCCGAATATCCCGCAGAATGTTGTTGGCCTTTTTTATCCAGCGGTTCAGATCGCCCTTGTCGGTGGGGATGCCCTTGGCCTCCATCTGGCGGACGGCCACGCCCTCATGGACGGTGGGCAGCAGGTCAAGGCCCTGACGCTCATAGGAGCGGTGGTCGATGCGGCAGGTCAGCCCCTTTTCCTCAAACTTGGCGTTCACCATAGCGGCCCACGCCTCCCGCCAATGTTCCAGTGTTTCCGGGCTTCCCCAGTCGGTAGTGGGAACAGCGTCAAAGAGGGGCTTGCCGTCCTCTCCCATAATGCGGTTCCCGTCCTCGTCCAGACGGTAGCGGCGGCGCTGCTTGCACCCCCATTTGCCGTCTGGCTCAATGGGCCGGATGGGGCAGAGAACATGAAAGTGCGGGTTAGGAATACCGCCGTCCTCCTTGTCCGGCTGGTGGATGGCAAAGTCGGCAATCATGCCCCGGCCCACAAGCTGCTCCGAAACAAATTGCCTTGCAAGAGCGATGTTTTCCTCCAATGAAAACTCGTTCTGCAAGGCAATGTCAAAGCTATATGCAAGCTGGGCTTTCTTGCCGCGCTCGGCCTTCTCCACGGCGTTCCAGAGGGTGGCGCGGTCTTGGTACTGGTTGGGGGCCTGGGGCGGCAGGAGAATGTCTGTGCAGACCACGCCGCCCTTGTGGGTGTAGTCGCTGACCTCGCCATAGTATTCGCTATACAATTTCTCCCCGGCTCGGTAGGCGGCGGACGTGACAACAGACTGTCCCGCGCTCCGTTTGACCTGGGTAACGTGGAGATGGAACAGGGCCAATTATCCGCTTTCCTGCTGGTCAGTGGCTTGGCTCACCAGGGCGGCAACTTCCGGCAGGGAAAAGACCTTTTCCATCAAAAGAAAAAAGGCCCTTTCGCTCATGCCGCGCACCTCCGGGGCGATACTCTCCACCGCTCCGCCACGGGTGATAAGTCGGTGGTTTCGCTTCTTCCTTTCGCCTTGGGTGTAGTAGCGGATGCGGTTCTCATACCGCTGGCCTCTGTGCTGGTACTGCTCCAACTTAGCGGTGGCCTCAGCATACTCTTTCTCTAATTCTTCGCGTGACTTGTCCATCGTGTTTGACCTCCTTCTTGGCAAAACAAAAGACCGTCTACCTGCTGTGTCGGGTAAACGGTCAAGGGTAACGGTATTCGGTTTTAGCCTCGCTGGAAAGGTGCAGACGCAGAGCGGATGTACCTTTCCAGCGAGGGCGCAGGGATAGCCGCAAAGCGGCGCAAGGGGCGCAGCCCCTTGTACGGAGCGGAGCGACGCAAACGGCCCGGACTTTCGGAAGTCCGGGCCGTAGCCTCGCAGAGCGCACGATACATGGTCGCAGACCATGTATAGAAGTGCGCCCTTTGTTCCAAAGGGATTTTATAAGTCCATCATTGATGGGAGAATTTTGTTGAACATATGGCGCACCTTATCAATCCGGGTGTTTGGGCGGCGTGGCTGAAAAACTGGTTCGCCGCTGGCGATTTGATACCCCTTCAATTCTGTTAAACAAACGCTTCTCCCGTTTGTATAAAAGGTGAGGTCATTGCGGTACTCTTGCACACAGCGGGCAGGGATTTCGCCAGTAAAAATCACCTCGCTGTTTTTAACCTGGGTCGTTTCAATACTCGCGCAATATTTTGGTGCGTCATGATAAGCTCTGGAGAGATATTCCTGCGGCGCATAGAGTGTAAAAGAAAGATATGGTTCCAATAGCTGCGTCCCCGCCTTTTTCAACACCTGCTCCAATACAATAGGTGCCAATGACCGAAAGTCTGCGGGAGTGCTGACCGGACTATAATAAAGCCCATACTCAAAACAGATTTTACAGTCCGTTACCTTCCATCCATACACGCCTTGTTCCAGACCGTAGCGGATACCATCCAATACAGCGTTTTGAAAACTCTGATTCAAGTATCCAACGGAAACTTTGCTCTCATACTGCACTCCGGTGCCAAGGGGGAGAGGGGTGACGGACAGCCCGATGGACGCCCAGAATGGATTGGGCGGCACTTCGATATGAATGGTGTGACTTACCGCTTTCAATGGCCTCTCCATATAGATGACGGTAGGTTCTTTTGCAGTTGTGTTGAGCTGATATTTTTCCACCAGAAGATCAGAGATAATTTCCAATTGTACCCGGCCCAAAAAGGAGAGAATGATCTCATGGGTCACAGCGTCTACTTCATAGCGCAGAAGCGGGTCGGTATCCGCAATTTCTGTCAAGGCGTTTAACAAGCGTTCCCTCTGTTCTGGTTTCTCTGGTGCAATTGTTGTCCGCAGCAAAGGGAGAGGATTGTCGCTCCACGTTTCACGGGGCAGCAGCAGTTTGTTTCCCAGCACATCATTCAGCCGCAAACTGTCGCAGGGTACAATGACGATCTCGCCCGCATGGGCAATCTCTGTTCGGACAATCTCACCCTTTGAGGGGATACGCATTTCCGTAATTTTCAGTTTTTCTTTCCCTGCCAAGGCTACGGAATCCCGCAAATGAAGCGTACCGCTATACAACCGCAGATAGGCAAGGCGTTGGCTCTGGTTTGCGTACTCAACTTTGAACACAGTTCCGCACAATTCAGAGCTGTTCTGCCCGGTGGGTGATTGGAATGTATCTGTGACCGCTTCAATGAGTTGTCGGATTCCCAAGTTTACCTTGGCACTGCCATGATAGACCGGAAACAGAGAGACGCTTTGGATTCTCCTGTTTTCCTCCCGCAGAAGTTCTTCTTTGTCCATTGGTTCTCCGGCAATATATTTCTCCAACAATTCATCACAGTCCGCAATCACGGTATCCCAATTCTCCAGCCCCATGTTTTCCATGATGGATATATCCGGGGAAAGCTGCACGTTCTGCTTAATAATCATATTTGCGGAGAGCTTATCTCGGATAGACTGATACACACCTGGCAGGTCAATCCCGTCCTGGTCGATTTTGTTAATAAAGATAACAGTTGGGATTTTCATTACTTGCAGAGCATGAAACAGAATACGGGTCTGCGCCTGAACGCCGTCTTTTGCAGAAACAACCAAAATCGCTCCGTCAAGAATGGCAAGGGAGCGATAGACCTCCGCTAAGAAATCCATATGCCCAGGAGTATCCACAATGTTGACCTTACAATCGTGCCACTGAAAGGAAGTGACCGCCGTTTGAATGGTGATTCCACGCTGCCGCTCTAAAAACATGGTGTCCGTTCTCGTTGTTCCCTGATCCACACTGCCGGGCGCCTCGATTGCTCCGCTGGTATATAACAGGCTCTCCGTCAAGGTCGTCTTACCTGCGTCTACATGAGCAAGAATGCCAATATTGATGATTTTCATATGATTGTCCTCCATACAAGGCCCAGAAGGGCGCAAAAATCCCCAGCGACAAATACTTTTACCGCTGGGGATGATAGGTAGGACACACATGAAAACTGCGGCCAAGGCTGGCCGTTGTCTATCACGATATGAAATGAAAAGGCAAAAGTATTCTTAAATTGGGTACAAAAACCAAGCCCTCTCCTTGAGGACGTTTGTCTTTGTTCCCATTATCAAATTTTATTTAAGAATACCTTGCCGCATATTGATAAACTCCTTTGCTTGGATTTTTATAGTATAGCATATCAAATTCCCAAAAGCAACCCTGTTAAGATAAATTTTTTCTGTCACTGCACCTCCATATCTCTCTCGTGTATACGCCATACGCAACTCTTTTCAAAAAAGAAGTGGACGCGCTGGCAAAGCTGTGGTAGAATGAAACGAAAGAAGGTGAGGATGGTGGAGCTCAAAACGACAATCGCCCAGGGACTGCACGTCACAGATGACAGCGCGGGTTATGATGCCGCCTGTAAGCGTGTCCTGTCTGAAAAGGCAATCCTGGCGCGGATTATGAAGTCCTGCCTGGAAGAATACAAGGATTGCGATGTCAATGATATTGCCGAGAAGTACATTGAGGGCCAACCCCAGGTGTCCGCCGTCCCGGTGCTGCCGGACGAGGGTGGCACAGTCATCAGCGGCATGGACACCGAGGACAAATCGGTGCGCGAGGGGACAGTCACCTATGACATTCGCTTCCGCGCCATCGTTCCCGACTCCGAGGAACAAATTGCCCTCATCATCAACGTGGAGGCCCAGAACGATTTTTACCCCGGCTATCCGCTGATAAAGCGTGGCATATACTACTGTTGCCGCATGATTTCTTCCCAGTACGGCAGGGAGTTCACTGGCTCCCATTATGAGAAAATCAAGAAGGTCTACTCCATCTGGATTTGCATGAAACCGCCGCAGTATCGAGAGAACACCATTACCCGGTATCGGCTGGTGGAAGAATATCTGGTCGGCGAGGGCAAAGAACCCATCAGGAATTATGATTTGCTGTCCATCATCATGCTGTGCCTTGGCGGGCCGGATGGGTCAAATTATGACGGCGTATTGCGGATGCTGGATGTGCTTCTCTCCAACGAAACCAGCGAGGCGGAAAAGCGGAAAATTTTGCAGGACGATTACGACATTCAAATGACGCAGACAATGGAAAGGGAGGTGTCGGTCATGTGTAATTTGAGCAAGGGCGTTGAGGAAAAAGGCGTTGCTAAAGGTATCTTGTCCTCTATCAAAAACCTCATGGAAACGATGGGGCTGACCATTGAACAGGCTATGGCGGCGCTGAAAGTCCCGGAGGGCGAACGTCAGAAATATATGGATTTGCTGGAACGGCAGTAATGACAAAAACGCCACGGACTATCGTTGTCCCTGGCGTTTTCTGTATCTACGTTAGCTGACTTGAGCAGCTTCGGCTTCTGCCTGTTTCTTCCTGTGGTAGTTCTCCCGCCTCGCGGCAAGCATACGTTCATACCGGGCCTGGGCTTCGGGATCTCCGGCGGCAGCGTCCGCATACATTTTCTGACGGGACTTCTTTACCGCTTCTGACTGTTGCGCTCTCTGCTGCGCCAACTCTGCCGCCGCTACCGGGTCGGTTTCGGCGCGGGCTTTCAAATCCTGCAAAGCCGCCTTTTTCCGATTGCGATGGGCTTCCAGCCGTTCCGCTTCTTCTAGGGTGAGAGGCAAACCTGCCTCGGCACATCTGGCAAGTTCTTTCAACGTCCGCTGTTGGGGCTTCGGGGGCTGTGCGGACTTCTGCCTGTCACGCCACGCTTTGTGCTGCTCGGCTTTCTTCTGGCGGTGCGCCGCAAGCCGCTCCGCTTCCTCCGGGGTGAGATCGGCTCCATCCAGCTTGGCGAGTTCCTTCAGTGAGCGTTTGCGAGGCTTCTCTGGCTGACTGGCCTTTTTCTTGTCGCGTTGCTTCTGCTGATAGGCCCGATTGCGCTCTAACCGCCGTTCTTCCTCCGCCTGTTCCTCCGGGGTCAACAGGCCCGCCCGCTTCCTCGCGGTAAACTCCCGGCGCTCCTGCTTGTACCTCTCATACCGAACCTGGGCAAGCACCTGGGAGCGTTCCTCTTTCTCTGCCTGTTCCTCCTGCTGGCGGCGTTCTTCCTCCTGCTCCATCGGGGTCACAATGTCGGCGGGAACCTCAAACGCGCCAATGAAATTGAAATAGAAATCTAACCGCTGACGGCGCTGCTTTCCCCGTCCGTTGCCCTCATGGACAACGATTTTCTCGATAAACTCATTGAGAATGGGCGTAGTCAGTTCCGAAAAATCGGTGTACCGCTTGGCAAGGTCGATAAACTCCGTCATTCTCACCCGGTCGGCGTTCCAGTTGTCCAGCAAGCCCTGCCACTCCGTCATGGAGGCTTCCAGCGCGGCCTGTTCCTCGTCATACTCGGCAAGGAGACGGCTGAAATGCTTATCCGGCAGCTTGCCCGTGGCGTTGGCCTCGTACAGCTTCTTCACCAGTCCGTCCAGTTCGGCGTGGCGCTTCTTCGCCTGGACAATCTGTTTCCGGCAATCCTTGACTGCTTCCTCCTGGCGCAGACTGGATGCCTTTCGAACCCGCTGAACAAACTCCTGCTCGTTGTTGCGGACATACCAGCTTATCCGCTGGATGGCGGAGAGGATCGCCGCTTCCAGCTTTTGCGTGGCAACATAGTGAATGGTGCAATCCTCCATAGGTGCCCGGTATCTGGAACAGGTGAAAGCATCGTCAATGTACTTGCCTTGGACAAGACTGTTGTGGTGGGTCAGCTTTGCGCCGCAGTCGGCACAGTAGAGCAGTCCGGTTAAACGGTTAGGGGCATTACTCCGCTTGGGTGTCCGGCGCTTGGTTTCCCGCAAACGCTGAACATTGTGCCACGTTTCTTCGTCAATGATGGCGGGGACGGCTCCCTCAAATACAAATTGTTCCTCTGGCATTGTCCTGCGGGTGCTTTTAGTCTTGTAGTTCTCACAGACAGTCTTGCCCAGCACCTTGCGCCCCAGGTACTCCGGCCTTTTAAGAATATAACCCAGGGTGGTGGCAGACCATGCGTAGGGGTCGCGGTAGCTGTTGGCTCGAACAGGACAGCCGATACGCTTCCAGTGTTCGGAAGGGATGGGGATTTGCTCGGCCCGCAGCGTTCGGGCGATGCCGTTGACGCTCTGACCGTCCATGACCATCTGAAAGATGCGGCGCACAACGGCGGCAGCTTCCTCGTCGATCACCCACTCGCCCTTTTCTTCTTTTGAGGCGAGATAGCCATAGGGGACGGCCCCCGAACAGCGCAGGCCCTTTTCCATTCTGGACTTGAAAACGGTCTTGATTTTGCGGCTGGTGTCAGCAACGTACCACTCATTTATCACATCCCGGAAGATGGACATAATATCAAATCCATTGGCGGTGTCCAGGTTGTCATTGGCGGCGATAAAGCGGACGTTGTACTCGTCAAAGGTGCGTTTGAGCAAGCCGACCTCCACCACGTCACGGCCTATTCTGCTCTGGTCTTTGACAATGACGGTAGCCACATTTCCGGCCCGTATCTCGTCCACCATAGCGTCCAGGCCGGGCCGCTTGAAGGTCGTTCCCCGCACCCCGTCATCGGTGAAGTGGCGGACATTAGTGAAGCCATTTTTTCGGGCGTAGTCCTCCAGGATGCGCTTTTGATTTTCTACGGACACGCTCTCGTCAGACCGCCCATCGTCGTGAGATAACCTTTCGTACAATGCTGTGATTTTACCCTTTTGCTCCTGCTTCCTCATGTGTGTAACCTCCTGTTTTGTATTTTCACGACCTTTCTATCCTTATTATAGTGACCCTTTGGGGTCTGTGACCACATAGCTGGAATGACACTGAAGGAGATTCGGCTTTACAAAAAAGCGGGTTTTGCCGCTGCCGGAACCACCGATTACCAACACGTTCTTATTTCGCGCATGAGCAGGATTCTTGGGGCGGTTGCTCATCATCAGGCGTTCGGTTTGAGTCAGGATCACATTCTGCTCAAAAACGGGATCAGCGAAGGGCTTGATGTCCTCGGCTGTACCCCACCGGGCAGAGCCGTATTCCATACCTTTGCGTTATTTCTTAGCGTTCTGCCCTTTGAGATGAACAGCCAGCCGCAGGAAACCGCCGCTCAGCAGACCAATGCACAAGTCCACAGGATGAAAGCTGGGCAAGGGCGACTGAAACGCCGCCTCGATGCCAGCCATCAGGTTCAGCACCTTTTCAGATGCGTTGATACCTTCTGCCAGCCGCCAGCCTTGCCCCAGTTTGGTTGCCAGCAGCCCGATCACAACATACGGGACGCTTTGCAGAATGATCTTTTTCAGTTTCATCTGCTCCGCTCCTTTTCCTTGTTCTTCACATGATCACGGCTTGCCACCAGCTCCTTGAGTTTCTTCAGCAGTTTCAGAACAGAGGGGCGTTCTTCCCGTCGCAGCCGCTTGTCGGCGTACTCCGTCATGGCTGCGGTGATGGCGTCCTCATCCCTGCCTTTGAAGAAGATCAGGTACTTGTTCGGTTCACCCTTCACTCGCTTAATGGCGTAGTCTACGCCGTACTTACGGGCGACACGCTCAAAGTCCCGGATGTGCGGATCGTTCAGCTCCACGCTGGTGACGCCCTGATCTTTCTGGATCAGCTGCTTCACGGTCTGCTTGCCGTGGGGTATGACTTCTTGCTTTTGCGCGGGAGGAGAACGATTCTTCATGTGGGCCAGGAACTTGCTGATTGCAGCCAGCATGGTTCTGCCGGTGAACTTGCTGCTGTTTACCATCAGGGTGACGGTTCTGTTTTCAATATCTTCCTGCAAGACAATCCCTCCTTTCAGCAGGAAAAAGGAAAACGCCCTCTGCTTTCACAAAGGGCGTTCTGACGTTTACTTGCGCCTGCGCTTGTGATGCTTTTTCCCACCCATGACGCTGTTCAGAGCAACGATCAGGCCAGCGATACCGACCAGACCAATGCCCACCCAGGTCAACGTCGTGGGCGACACATCCACACCGGTGGAAATGCTGGGGTAGTTGACGAAGCGCTTCAACTTGGTCGGCACCTTGTACTTCTCGTTAATCTCCACCGTGATGGTATCATCGCTGACTGTGAAACCTTCCACCGTGGCGGTTTCGCGGATAGTGTACTTGCCAGGTGTCAGGCCGTAGATGTACACCACGCCATTCTCGGCAGACACGACCTCCTGCACCACATTGCCGTTCTCATCCTCAACAGCGAAAGTAGCGCCTGCCAGGGCGTTTTTCTTGTTGTCGGACTTGAAGAACATATAGGTGCTGGGGATGTTGACGAGGGTGATCGGCTTGGGTTCTGTCCAGTTTTCGTCCACATGGAGCAGATAGTCCTCCATGCGGTTGTAGCCTTCAGGTGCAGCTGTCTCACGCACAATCCAGTCGCCGTAGTCGAATTTGGTGAAGATGAATTCTCCCTTATCGTTGCTGACGGCGGTTTCGACAACCTCATGAGTGACAGCGTTGATCAGGCTGAACTCCACACCAAGCAGGAACTTACCGGAGGTATCCACCTTGATGAACTGCACCCGCTTGAAGTGGTTCTTCACCGTGGCGATGGGCTTGCCGCTGCTACGGTAGTCAGAGTCGATGGTGACGGTGGTTTCTTCCTTGCTGATCAGATAGCCGTCCGGAGCAGAAAGCTCGCGGATGGTGTAGCTGCC
>JBGVGH010000148.1:0-13234 GCA_045121575.1 Faecousia sp. | reverse complement strand
TATGATTATTCCAAGCCTGTGGAGAGCTTCGACGACGGCATCGTCATTGATGGCAAGCTCGATGAGCCGGAATGGAGTCAGCAACGGTATCTGATTGCGGATATTCAGAATACCACCGTTGTTTACAAAATGACCTCCTTCTACGGCAAAAATGGCGTCTACTTTGGCTTTGAAGTGAAGGATGACACCGTATTCTACAACGGGGAACGGGAAACCTGGGCAAACTCCGGCGTGGAGTTCTGCGTCGGCAATCCTGCTGATACCATGATTGCCTACGAAATCGACCTGAACGCAGGCGGCAAGACCCAGCTTCGTAAGTACATCGATGGCAGCTATACCAACTGGTTTTCGGATCTGCACAGCGCCGTTTTTGTGGACGGCGAGGTGAACACCTCCTCCTGTAAGGGCTACAGCGCTGAGCTATATCTGCCTTACAGCCTGTTCAATGCGGACAACAGCAATACCCCCCTGTTTGAGTTGCTGGTCAACCCCGGCCTGGTTCGGGCAAGCTCTGCCAGCTCCATCGATACGGACCGACTGTGGTACTCCATCGGTGAGACAGAGCGTGGCCTGGGCTGGTCCCCGGCCGCACAGAACTGGTATCACTTCGGCAAGAACGGCCTGATCGCAGCTGGCGTAGAGCTGGTTGCCGCCCAGGGCGGTAAGCTGGAGGGAAAGCAGGACGCCTTTGCCAACGACTATTATGAGTTTGCGGTTGCTCCGGCTGAGGGCTATCACTATGATACCGTGCGTGTCAACGGCGAGGATGTCACCAACCTGATCACCTTCCGTGACGGCGTCGCCTGTGGCCGGGTCCTGATCGGCGACTCCGTGGAGACGGTGAAAATCGAAGCTACCTTTGTCAAGATGCCGGAAACCACCCATAAGTTCACCGGCACCGTGGCCATCGAGGATGGATTGGTCTCCAGCGGCCTGCTGGCTTATGCCGAGTACAAGGGCTTTGTCAAGACAATTACCATTGCGGAGGACGGCAGCTTCCGTGTTGACCTGCCCGAGGGTGAGTACACGATCTATTGCGAAAGCAACGAGTACATGCGGTTTGGACAGAAGGTATCCATCACCGCCGATGAGAACATATCCATTGTGCTCAAGCGCAGCTATCTGAGCTCCAACAATGTGGAGGATTGGGATCGGAGCCGTCTTGGTGAGGGCATTGTGGTTTGCAAGAACGCCGGCTGGCGTGTGGACGCGACCCATACCTCCATCCAGGGCTCCAGAATCTATTCCTACGGCGAGTTTGTGCTGCCCATCAGCGAGGCGATGGACAAGCGCCTTGGCTTCAGCTTTGTCAACGGCAACAAGAGCGTTACCGTAGCCCTTCTGGCGGAAAACGAAAAGGGTCAGGATCGCTACGGCATTCAGATCATCTACTTTGACGGCAATAATGAGCACTGGCTCAGCAGCGTAGACGCTCTGAGCAATGAGGCCTGCGAACTGGCGCAGAACGCCGGTGTTCCCTTCGGCGTGCTGTATGAAAACGGCAAGTTGAGTGTCTGGGTCAACGGCGCCAATGTTCTGCACGCCTTTGATCTGACGACCTGCGATACGACAGCTTCTGCCTGGTATGAGGACACCCAGGTGGTGCCTGTGCTGACCGGCTTCAGCGCAATGGATGCGACCATCGGGCAGCTTCACTTCAACCAGACCGGCTATGACGGCCCCGTTTCCCCCGAGGGAAAGTGGATCATCAGCGGCGCCGACGCCTACAATCTGGAAGATGTGGAAAAGGGCACCGTGACCTATATTGCCAATGCTGCGGATCCCAATGCGGCGTCCAACCTGGTATTCAATATCCTGGCCGGCAAGAACGACGATATTTACTTTGAAGCTGTCCTGAAGAAGGGCGAGGACTTCAATATGGATTCTGTGCGTGTCGGCTTCGCCTTTGGCGGCCTGCAGATGAGCCTGACACAGAGCACCGGCCATCCCATGATGCTCCAGGTGACCGACTGGACCTTCTGGGATGCGTCCTATAACCTCAATGCCGAGCAGATTGCCGCTTTTGAGGGCGACGGCCTGAGAGTCGGTGTCGCGAGAATTGACGGCGTATTCCATATGTACATTCAGCAGGGCGACGGTATGCGGAGGGTGATCTCCAGGGAGTATTCTTCCCTGGCCAATGCGGAGTTGAATCCCGCCATCGCCACCTTTGGCGGTGCCAATAATGCGGTTTACAGCAACATTACTTATTCCGTCGGCTCCGATGTGGAGCCTGCGAAACCGAATTACAGGGACAGCCTTGTCCTCAGCGGTTCCGAGAACTACGATGTCAGTGACATTGAAAACGGAAACCTGGTCTACACCGGCAGCGGTGAGGCGTTCCTGGAGCTGAATGCTCCCGTTGGCGTCCGGGATGATTTCTACATCGAGGTAGTCATCAAGAAGGGCGAGAACTTCAACATGAACGACCTGCGTCTGGGCTTCCAGTACGACAACCTCAATCTGAACCTGGTCGGCGGTGCTTACGGGATGCAGCTTCAGATAACCGACTGGACCTTCTGGGATGCCTGCTACGACCTGACTGCCGAGCAGATCATTGCCTTTGAGGACAACGGCATTCGCATCGGTGCCGGCCGTGTCAACGGCGTGTTCTGTATGTACATCGAGAACAACGGCGTTATGGAGCAGGTCATCGCCAAGGAAGTTCCGCGTCTGACTTCCGCTGAGGGCAACCTGAAGGTCGCCACCTGGGGCAACGCACAGGGCGCGGTTTACAGCGGCCTGACCTGGAAGATCGGCTAGACCGTGGAAGCTCCCCGCGGCTTTGACGCAGATCGGCATGCCGGCGGTGGAATTTGACTGCCGGAAGCCGAAGCCGCTCAGACTGAGGAAGCGTAACCGAAAAGGATGGGGCAATGGCACCGTGGGTGTCATTGCCCCGCTTTACATTCGATGAGGAATCTGCTAAAATAGCCCATATCGACTACGGGCAAGGAAGTGACATTTTTGAATCAAAATCAAGATATGGACAAGCAAACGCAATGCAGGCAACCCAAGACAGCGGCAGGCCGCTTCCTGCGGATATGGGCCGGACAGGCCTGGAATCTGGTGCTGTACAGTTGTATTTATGTGATTTTATGGCTGTTTTTGCTGCCCAGCGGTCTGGCGGAGGCAGGCATGACGGCCATTACCCGGAACCTGTCCCGGGAGCGGCCCGTGGATGGCCTTCGGGATTTCTTCGGGGCGATGAAGAAGAATTGGAAGCAGGCGATCCCTGTGGGTATCTGCAATGTGCTGAGTCTGGTTCTTTTCTCTTTTGTAATCGTCTTTTACAGAAAATCCCCGGGAATGACTTCCAACATAGGCACCGTCCTGTGCCTTACCGCGGCGGTGATACTGGCGTTCCTGAAGTACTATGTGTGGGTGCTGATCGTCACTTTCCCGATGCCTGTCGGGAAGATCCTTCGCAACAGCTTCCTGCTTGTGTTTCTGAATATGAAAAACAATCTGCTCATTGGGGCGATTTCCATCGGCTGCTATCTTGCCGCTGCGCTGCTGTTCTTCCTGCCCCCGGCTGCGGTTATGCGGCCTGTAGTGATCTTCCTGGGTGTATGCTTTTACCCGGGGTTCAAGCATATGCTGGTGCAGTATCTGGTGTTCCCCTGCATTAAGGAGCGGATGATTGATCCCTATTATGAGAAGCATCCGCAGGAGGATATGCAACTTCGCAGAGAGCTTGGCCTGATTGATGACGGAGTGAATCTGGAATTGCAAAATGAAAATGGAGAATAATATTATGAAGTTACAGGACATTCCTGTCAGAGATCCGCTTGTCCTGGTGGATAATTCCGAATACGATCTGTATGGCACCCGGGGAGAGGGCTGCTGGAATACTGTACATCAGCGAAGATTTGGAAAACTGAGCAGGCCCTGTTGCCGTGTTTGAAAGCAACCCGGATTTTTGGGCAGACAGGCAGTATTGGGCCCCGGAGATGCATAAATACGGCGATAAGTACCATATGTTTGCCTCCTTCTGCGCGGAGGGCAAGCACCGGGCGACCCATATTCTGGTTTCCGACGCGCCGGACCAACGCTTTGTCCCGCTGACGAAGGAGCCAATCACGCCCCGGAAATGGGACTGTAAAAAAGTCCTTTCTGCAAAAGCGAAGCCAATAAAAAGTTGCAAATTCCCCGCAAAAGTCAGGAGAAACCTCCTGCTTTTGCGGGGAATTATTATGCAGATTTTTCCGGGGCTTTTTGCAGACCTTTTTGGAGCTTACCAGCTGCACATCCGCTCCAGCAGCTCCATATAGCGGGCGGCGGGCTTGTCCCAGCTGAAGTCCTGGGTCATATCCGTCCACTGCAGGGTGCGGAAGCCGTCCCGGTTGTCCCGGTAGAGGTGGATGCAGCGCTTGATGGCGCCCAGGAAATCGTCGGCATTGTAGCTCTGGAAGGTAACGCCCAGTCCGCCGCAGCCGTTTTCGTCGCAGCCGGGGACGGTGTCCTTCAAACCGCCGGTGGCGTGCACCACGGGAACCGTGCCATAGCGCATGGCGTTCATCTGGCTCAGGCCGCAGGGCTCGCTCTTGGAGGGCATCAGGTAGATGTCGCCGCCGGCGTAGATGCGGGAGGCCAGGGGCAGGCTGAACATGATTTTTGCCGCCACCCGGTCCGGGAATTGGGCTTCCAGCTCCCGGAAGAAGTGCTCATATTGGGCTTCGCCGTTGCCCAGAATCAGAATCTGGCATTCCTCGTCCCACAGCAGACGGCGGGCGCAGTAGCACAGCAAATCCAGACCCTTATGCCCGGCCAGCCGGGTGACCATCACCAGCAGCGGCACATCCGGCTTCTGGGGCAGACCCACCTCCGCCTGCAGGGCGGCCTTGCAGGCAGCCTTGCCGGTTACGAAGGAGTTGGCGTCGTAATGGGCCGGCAGCGCCGGGTCGGTGGCGGGATTAAAGGTATTCACATCAATGCCGTTGGTGATGCCGGTGAGCTTCCAGGAGGCATCCGACAGCACCCCGTCCAGCCCGTGGGCATAGTAGGGGTACATCAGCTCCCGGGCGTAGCTTTCCGACACGGTGGTGACCAGGTCTGCGCACTCGATGGCGCCTTTCATCACATTCACGCTGCCGCCCATATCCAGCCGGGGGCGGTATTCCCAGGGCAGGCCCAGCACATCGTCAAAGAAGTTGCCGCCAGCCCAGCCCTGATACTCGATGTTATGGATGGTGAACATGGTGCGGGTGGCGGGGAAGGCGCCCCGGAACTGGGCATTCAGGAAAACGGGCACCAGCGCCGTCTGCCAGTCGTTGCACTGGATGGCGTCGGGAATGAAGCCCACCTCCAGCAGCGCCTGCAGGCAGGCCTTGGAGAAGTAGGCAAACCGCTCCCCGTCGTCGCCGTCGCCGTAGATGCTGCCGCCCCGCCAGCCGAAATAGTAGTCGTTGTCGATGAAGTAGACCTGCACCCGGTCGGTGCGGTTTAATAGCTTCTTCACCCCCACATACTGGTTGCGCCAGCCCAGGGAAATCTGGGTTTCCGCCACGGTTTCCACGGTATAGGCAGGGTTTTCCTTAATCTTTTTATAGTAAGGCAGCACCAGCACCACTTCGTTCCCGGGAATCCGGGAAAGAGCGGCAGGCAGCGCCTCCATCACATCGCCCAGACCGCCGGACTTGGCGTACGGCGCGCCTTCAGAGGCTACAATTGCAATTTTCATACGATTTCTCCACGCTTTACGATAATGGGATTGTTGGCGGTGCCGATGAGTTTGGAGCCGGGACGGACGGTGACATCCTTGTCCAGAATCACATATTTCAGCTCACAGTTTTCCCCCACCGTCGAATTGTTCATGATGATGCAGCTTTCCACGCTGGCACCGCTGCCCACGGTCACGCCCCGGAACAGCAGCGAGCGGTTTACCGTGCCGCTGAGCTTGCAGCCGTCGGCCATGATGCTGTTGCATACAGAGCAGGCCTCGCCGTAATAGGTGGGAACCTGGTCGCGCACCTTGGTATAGACCGGGTGGTTGGCACCAAACAGGTCGTGGCGCACCGCCGGGTCGATGAGGGACAGGGAGTTTTTGAAATATTCCCCGATGCTTTCATTGTACAGCGCCACCCCGTCGAAGGGATAGACATTAACGCTCAGCTTCCGCTTCTGCCACAGGCCCAGAATCAAATCCCGGTCCATGTGATACAGGCTGCGGGCGATATGCTCCCGCACCTGCTGGATGAGCCAGGTTCTGCTGAACACAAAAATATCCATGGAGGCCACATAATCGGCAGGAGCGGCATAGTCCACCGCCATATCCACAATTTTACCCGTTTCGTCCAGCTTTAGTGCCAGGTCGATGGTTTTTTTGCCGTCGGTGATGCCCTCTTTGGTGACGATGGTGATGTCCTTGCCGCTTTCTTTGTGGGAGGCGATGACCTTGGAAATATCCACATTGGCCAGCACATTGGTGTCGCTCATCACCACATAGTCATATTCCCCGCTGAGGGTGAGAAAATCCATGGCCGAGTACAGCGAGTCCAGCTTGCCCCGGTAGTGGTCGTCGGCAGACATGGCAAAGGGAGTCAGAAATTCCAGACCGCCCTCCTCCAGCTCCAGCCCCCACTCCTCGCCGGAGCCTACATGGTTGATAAGGGACTGGTAGTTGTGCCGGGAGATGATGCCGATGCGGCGGATGCCGGCGCTGGTCAGATTGGACAAAGCAAAGTCCACCTGGCGGTAGCGGCCGCCGAAGGGGATGGAAGCGGTGGTGCGCTGGGCGGTCAAATCCCCCATGGCACCGTCATTGGCAAAGATAATACCGAATACATTCATGGCTTTTCCCCTCCTTACAGCATTTCGCCGGGCAGCAGCGCGGTGCCGCTTTCCACCACGGCACCCTTGCTGGTGACGCTGATTTTTTTGGTTTCCTCCGGGCCAAAGGCACCGCCCACCACCGCGTTGCGGCAGATGCGGCTGTTTTCACCCAAAATGGCGTGGCGGACGATGGCGCCGTCCTCAATCACCACGCCGGGCATCACCACGGAATCCTCCACGATGGCATTGCGCCCCACGAAGCAGTCGGTGGAGATGATGGAGTGCTTCACGCAGCCGTAGACCTCGGAGCCTTCGGCGATGAAGCAGTTGCAGGTGGTGGCGTTTTCATCCACATAGGAGGAAGGCAGGGCGTTGTTGCGGGCGTAGATGCGGTTTTTTCTGCCGCCACGGATGTCAAAGGCAGGCTCTGCGCCCAGCAGCTCCATGTTGGCTTCCCACAAAGAATCGATGGTTCCCACATCCTTCCAGTAGCCCTCGAAGGGATAGGCCATCATCCGGTGGCCGACGTTAAGCAGGTTGGGAATGATGTTTTTGCCGAAGTCGTTGGAGGAATTGGGGTCCTCCTCATCTGCCAGCAGCGCCTCCTTCAGCACGCTCCAGTTGAACACATAGATGCCCATGGAGGCGTTGGTGGACTTGGGACGGGGGGGTTTTTCCTCAAATTCATAGATGGAGTTGTCGGGATTGGTGTTGAGGATGCCGAAGCGGGAAGCCTCCTCCAGCGGCACGGTGCGCACCGCGATGGTACAGGAGGCGTTGTTCTTCTCATGGTAGGCCACCATGTCGGCGTAGTCCATTTTGTAAATATGGTCGCCGGAGAGAATCACCACATAATCCGGGTCAAAACGCTCAATAAAGTCGATGTTCTGATAGATGGCGTTGGCGGTGCCCTTGTACCAGCCGGACTTTTTATCGTGCCGCTCGTAGGGGGGCAGAACCTGGGCGCAGCTGTGGGGCTTGTTCAGGCCCCAGGGCTGGCCGTTGCCGATGTATTCATTCAGTTCCAGCGGCTGATACTGGGTGAGAATGCCCACGGTATCGATGCCGGAGTTGACGCAGTTGCTCAAAGGAAAGTCAATGATGCGGTACTTGCCGCCAAAGGGAACGGCAGGCTTTGCGGTTTTTTCCGTCAGAACCTTCAGACGGCTGCCCTGGCCGCCGGCCAGCAGCATGGCGATGCAGCGTTTTTTCTGGAAATACATGGTCCACAACTCCTTATGTAATAATAAAGGGAATCGAGCTTACGCTTCTTCGGATGCGGCGGGAACCGGAACTTCCTCCGGCTCGGCCTCCGGATTTTTGCATTCATAAATGGTCAGCGACATGGGAGGCACCTTAAACAGGCCCTTGTATTTGTATTCCCGGTACTGGCCTTCAAAGGCGGTGACAGGCTGCGAGCAGGTGCCCGTGCCGCCGTATTTCAAATCGTCCGAGCAGAACACCGGCACATATTCCCCCTTCCGGGGCAGGCCCAGATGGTAATTTTCCCGGGTCACCGGGGTCATGTTCAGCACCACCACCAGCTCGGTTTTGGCCGTGGGGTCGATGCGGCGGAAGGAGATAATGCTGTTGTCGCCGTCGTCGGGCTGAATCCACTGATAGCCGTTCCAGCTGCAGTCGTCTGCCCACAGCGGGGTGTTTTCCAGATAGAACCGGTTCAAATCCCGGGTATAGTCCCGCATTTTCCGGTGCTGCTCAAAGTCCAGCAGCATCCAGTCCAGCTCCTTGCGGTAGTCCCATTCAATGAACTGGCCGAATTCGCCGCCCATGAAGCACAGCTTTTTGCCGGGCTGCACCATCTGATAGCCCCGCAGCAGCCGCAGGCCGGCGAACTTCCAGAAATAGTCGCCGGGCATCTTGTTGATGAGGCTGCCCTTCATGTGCACCACTTCATCGTGGGAAAGGGGCAGGATAAAATTCTCCGCAAAGGCATAGGCCATAGAGAAGGTCAGCTTGTCGTGGTGGTATTTGCGGTTGACCGGGTCTTCCTTCATATAGCGCAGGGTGTCGTTCATCCAGCCCATGTTCCACTTGAACAGGAAGCCCAGGCCGCCGTCCTGGGGCGGCCAGGTGACCATGGGATAGGCGTGGGATTCTTCCGCAACCATGATGGTGCCCTTGCGCACGGCAAAGCAGGCCTGGTTCAGCTGGCGCAGAAATTCAATGCCCTCCAGATTTTCCCGGCCGCCATAGCGGTTGGGCTTGTAATACTGGCGGCTGTAATCCAGATAGACGATGGAACTGACCGCATCCACCCGCAGGCCGTCGATGTGGTATTCCTTCAGCCAGTACACGGCGCAGGAGATAAGGAAGCTCTTGACCTCCGGACGGCCGAAGTCGAAAATCCGGGTGGTCCAGTCGGGATGCTCGTTCATTGTGGGGTCGGACAGCTCGTAGCAGCAGGTGCCGTCAAACTCATACAGGCCGTACAAATCCTTGGGGAAGTGGGCGGGAACCCAGTCCAGCAGCACGCCGATGCCGGCTTTGTGCAGGGTGTCCACCAGCACCTTCAAATCGTCCGGGTCGCCGTAGCGGGCGGTGGGGGCATAGTAGCCGGTGACCTGATAGCCCCAGCTGGGCTCGAAGGGATAGGTGGCCAGGGGCATCAGCTCCACATGGGTATACTGCATTTCCTTCAGATAATCCGCCAGCATGGGGGCCAGCTCTGCGTAAGTATAGGTAGTGCCGTCAGGCTTGCGCCGCCAGGAGCCCACATGCAGCTCATAGATGTTCATGGGGGCATGCAGGGGGTCGGTCTGGGCGGTTTTTTCAAACCAGGCTTCGTCCTGCCAGGGATAATTGTTCTGCAGCCAGATGATGCTGGAGGTTTCCGGGGCAAGCTGGGCCTGGAAGCCATAGGGGTCGGCCTTGTGGACGGTGTTGCCCCAGGGACTGGTGACCAGATATTTGTAGGCCTGTCCCACTTTGGCATTGGGGGACCAGGCCTCCCAGATGCCCTGGGAAACACGGGTCATGGGCAAATCTTCCCCATTCCAGAAGTTGAAATCACCCACCACGGACACACGCTGGGCGTTGGGTGCCCACACGCGGAAGACAAAGCCCTCCACGCCGTCCCGCACTTCCGGGTGGCAGCCCATGTGCTCAAAGGCATGGGTCGAAGAACCGTTGTGGAAATGATATCGAAATTCACTAAAAGAGATGCTCAAATTCTCTCCTCCTCTGATTGTGTTGACAAAAAATACACCGGGAAGGCACAGTCAGGGCCTGCCCACCAATACCATACCACATTTTGCAGCTTTAGGAAAGAGGAAAAAACGCTGAATTCCCATATTTTCTTTGGGCATTTTACACAATTTTTTTATATTCGCTCCCACAGGCCATGTCGAATCCGACAGCATTTTGCAAAAAATCCGGCACGCCCCAAATCAGGCGTGCCGGAAAAAGGAAATTGGATTCATTTTCAGATGCCCTGCGTCCACTCGGATATGAGCAAACCCGGAATCATCCACACGCAGCCGTACAGCAGCAGGTTATAGGGTGCCAGCAGGGCAGAGGCTCCCACCAGGGACAAAATTCCCACCGCCAGCAGTCCCAGACCGCCGCCCAGCAGATGCACCGCCGTGCCCGCCTTCCAGGCAGAGCACAGTGCCGCGCCGCCGGTGACGGCGCAGGCCCGCTGGGCCAGTCCCTCTTTCGTGGCCAGAGCAATCACCGGGGCATCCGGCTCCGGCTTCTTGTCCGCCAGCTCCATCCGCACCAGATAGTTGGGAAACTGCATCCGCCGCAGCTCCAGTCCCAGCTTCTGCCGGAGGAAATCCGGGCTGAGGACAAAGTCGCAGTCGATGAGCACCGGGCGAACCTGCCGGCACTGGCACAGGCTGTTCAGGCCCGCGGCGGTGGACTTGGAGCGTCCGAAGCTGACGGCAAATACCGCGCACAGGCTCTGGTTGATGGCGGCATATACCGCATGGGGGATGCCTGCGCCTTCCGGCAGCTCCACCCCCATTTTTTCCATAAAATCCATGGTGCCTGCAATCACCGGCATGCCGTCAATCTGCCCGCCGATGCCGCTGGGATAGCTGGTCAGCTCCTGCACCCGGATTTTGCGGGCATTGCGGGAGGCGCGCAGCTGTTCAAAGGGGGCAGCCAGGCATCCGCCGTCGGCGGCGGTCAGCGCCGCCACATAGGATACCACCGTATTGGGGTTCCGGTCGCCGTAAAAGCGGACGCCGTTGAGCTTCACCAGATTCTCCGGGAACAAATCCCGGTGCTCCAGGGGATACACGCCCCGCTTTTCGATGGTCTGCAGCCCTTTCCAACCGCACAGCACCAGTCCCAGATGGTGCATTTTCTTTTCCAGCACCGCCTCCGGGCGGGCAATGGCCAGGAAAACGCTGGCCGGTGCCGCTGCCAGCAGGGCTGCAGCGCAGGTGCGCACTCCATGGGAAAAGCCGTAAAGCACCCCGGTGGCTGCCGCCAGCACCAGACTCAGCACCACGGCGCACAGCCCATACAGACACAGCAGCCGCTCCGGGTAGGGCATTTCCCCGGCTTCATCATAGGATTCCGGGTCGCCCGGGCGGGTCTGATAGGCGCACAGGCCCTGATAGAATTTCCGGCTTTTCACCACCGCGGTCAGCTCCTGGGCTTTGCGCAGGGTATCCAGCCGGCTGATTTGTGTCTGCAAGCGCAGATATTCTCCCCACTGGGCCAGCAGCATCTGCAGGCAGAATACCGCGCCGAAGGGAAGAAGCCCACTGCGCAGGCAGCACAGGCCGTCTGCCAGGCAGGCCAAAAAGGTCACCGCCAGCAGGCTGTTCAGCCGGAAGCGGCCGTGCAGCATTTCCCGCACGCCCTCCAGCAGCAGCCGGAAACCCACCAGGGCAGAGAGAATCAGCACCAGAATCTGGCCGAGAATCAGCATTTGCAGCCGGTTTTCTCCCACCTGATAGAAAAGCAGGGTGCTTGCCGCCGCCCCCAGAAACAGAAACGCGCTGAGAAACAGCCCCACCTGCAGCCGTCCAAAGCCTTTCCCGGTCAGCGCCCGATACCGCTGTTCCGGGCCGGATTCCAGCTTTTGCCGCAGCTCCTGGGCCTGGTTTTTGGGGAAAAGGATGGGTGCCTGCCGGGGCGGGGGAGTGGTCTTTTGCTTTGCCTTTGGGCCGGGATAGATGCGCACATCGCTGTCCAAATCCGGCAGAGGCTTGGTGTCAGAAGTGGGGGAGGGGGCCTTTTCCGGGGGCTTCACCGCATCCAGGCGCACCGTGTCCCCGGTGTCGGCGCTTTCCTTTTCCAAATCCGGCAGCCGCTGGGAGCTGTACTCCCGGATGATGTCCTCCAGGTCGTCCAGCGTGTATTCTTTTGTATCTTCTTTCACAGACGACCCTCCCAAAAGACAGAATGAATGATAAAGAATGAAAAATGGGGCAGGGGGAGGGCGGATAATATCCGCCCCTGCAAAATACTTCATTCGTAATTTTTAATTTTGCATTCCAGCGCCGCCCCCACAATTTATAATGGGGACAAATTTAGGCCAGCCGCTGGCGCACCGCCTCATACAGCAGAATCGCGGCGGCGGCGGAGGCGTTCAGGGAGGAGATGCGGCCCTGCATGGGGATATTGACCATCACATCACAGTTTTTCCGCACCAGCTGGCTCATGCCGTCCCCTTCGTTGCCGATGACAATGGCGGCCGGAACGGTGAGATTGGCCTGATACATGGGAATACTGCCCTCGGCGGCGGTGCCGAATACCCACACGCCCTTCTCCTTCAGCTCGGCGATGGTGGCGTTGATGTTGGTCACCCGGGCCACCTTCATATATTCCATGGCACCGGCGGAGGCTTTGGCCACCGTGGCGGTCAGACCCACGCTGCGCCGCTTGGGGATAATCACGCCGTGGGCACCGGCGCACTCGGCGCTGCGCAAAATAGCGCCCAGATTGTGGGGGTCGGTCAGCTCGTCGCAGATGACGATGAGCGGCGCCTGATTTCGGGCGGCGGCTTCCTCCAGAATATCGTCGATGGTGGCGTATTCATGGGCGGCGGCCAGGGCAATCACGCCCTGATGGGCCCGGGTGAAGCTCATCTGGTCCAGCTTCCGGCGGTCCACCGGCACCACCACGGCACCGGCATCCTTTGCCTCGGCAGCCAGGCGCTGCAGGGCCCGGTCGGTATCTCCGGCGGCGATAAACACCTTGTCGATGGTGCGTCCGGCCCGCAGGGCTTCCTGCAGGGCGTTGCGGCCCTCCAGCTGGCCCTCCACTTCCTCTACCGGCTCCGGACGGACGGCATAGGCGGTGCGGCGCTCCTCCCGGCGGGGGCGGTTTTCACGGCTGCGGCGTTCTTCTTTCATGGTGGATACACTCCTAAAAATCATATTTTTGTTATTATAGCAGATTTGTTCCCCCACCTCAACCCAAAAATTGAGAATTTCAGTTATCTTTTGGCAGTAGGGGGGGGGGCTGCGCGGGCCGCCCC
>JBGVGH010000147.1:0-6964 GCA_045121575.1 Faecousia sp. | reverse complement strand
ACAAAATCGTTGCCGCTGCCGCCGGAAAAGACGGTGACGGCGGCGTTGGGGAAGCCTGCCGCCCCGGCGGCTACCTCGTTGAGGGTGCCGTCGCCGCCGCAGGCGTAGATGCGGTAGTTTTCCCCGGTTTGTGCCGCTTCGTGGGCCAGACGGCGGCATTCGCCGGGGGCGGCGGACACCTCCACCCGGTAGTCAAGCCCCAGAGGGGCGCAGGCGGCGTGGATTTTCTCGCGGTATTCCCCGGTGCGGTCATGACTGCCCGCCGCAGGATTGATGATAAACAGATGCTTCATATCTTTCTCCCGGTCGCTGTTGATGAAGTTAGGAATGAGGAATGAGGAGTTAGGAGTTATCCGCCCGTCAAAGGCTTCCCCAAGTTTTGTCATTCTGAGCGAGCCGAAGGCGAGTCGAAGAATCTCCACTTTTCCCATGAGATCCTTCGACTCCGCTGTGCTCCGCTCAGGATGACAAGGGTTTCTGCCACTGGGCGGCAAGGTCAAGACCTTGCCCTACAGAGGCTGTGGGAAAGCGGGCGACCGCAGGTCGCCCCTACTGATAACTGATAACCGACAACTACTCACTGTACTTATTTTTTCTTCCGGCTGTTATCGGTGAACATATAGTAGTCGCACTTGATCATGCCGTTGTAGAGCTTGCGCTTTTTGTCGGCACGGCGGCCGAAATAATGCTCAAACTCCGGCTCGGAGGTGATGATATACTTTTTCCAGCCGTCGGCGTACTTCAGGTGCCGTCCCAGGGCGGCATACAGCCGCTGGGCATCCTTCTGCTCCATCATCCGCTGACCGTAGGGCGGGTTGCAGATGAGAATGCCGCTGTCAGTGGGCAGGCTCATTTTGGTGGCATCGCCGTCTTTAAATTCGATGAGCTTGTCCACCCCCGCCTTGCGGGCGTTGCTCATGGCAAGGGAGATGCATTTGGGGTCGTTGTCCGAGCCGAGGATGCGGTAATTCCCCTTAAATTCTTTGTCCATGGCCTCGGCCCGGGCTTCCCGCCAGAGGGCCTCGTCCATCCACGCAAACTGCTCCGCGGCAAACCGCCGCATAAGCCCCGGCGCCCGGTTTTTGGCAATCAGCGCCGCCTCGATGGGAATGGTACCGCTGCCGCAGAAGGGGTCCCACACAAACTCCCGGCCCCGGTAATGGGTGAGAATCACCATGGCGGCAGCCAGTGTCTCCCGCAGGGGGGCATCGTTGCCCACCGCCCGGTAGCCCCGCTTGTGCAGGCCGGCTCCGGAGGTATCCAGATACAGGGTGACCTTGTTTTGCATGATGCCGAACTGGAGCTGGTATTTTGCCCCGGTTTCCGGCAGCCAGGACACGCCGTATTTCTCCCCCAGGCGGCGGGAAGCCGCCTTTTTGATGATGGCCTGGCAGTCCGGCACGCTCATGAGCTGAGAGTTCAGGCAGTGGCCCTTCACAGGGAACTGGCCGTCTTTGGGGATGTAATCCTCCAGATTGGCCCGGTAAACCCCCTGGAACAGCTGCTCAAAGGTGGTGGCTTCAAATTCCGCCAGCACCAGCAGCACCCGCTCGCCGGTGCGCAGGTTCATGTTGGCCCGGGCAAGGGCGGTTTCGTCGCCGGAAAACAGCACCCGGCCGTTTTCCACCCGGACATTTTCCAAGCCTAACCGCCGCAGCTCGTCGCCGGCCAGACCTTCCAGACCGAACAAAGTCGGCACCGCAAATTCAAATTTTGACATAAATTTCTAACTCCTCATTCAGGGGATGATTTTTTTCGCCTTGATGTACCGCTCTTCCTCAGAGAACACGCAGCCGCAGTATTTCTGCATATAAAAGCCGTGTTCCCGGGCAAATTCCTGCCCGTCCCGGAAATAGGGACGGAAGTCCCGGTACAAAAATTGTACGCCGTATTCCGCTGCCGCACGCTGGGCCGTTTCCCGCATCAGCTCGTGGTTCTGGTAGGGGCTGATGAACAGGGAGGATGTGAAGCTGTCAAAGCCACCCTCGGCGGCAGTGCGGGCCGCCTCAAACAGCCGCATTTCGTAGCATTTGCCGCAGCGGTGGGCAATATCGTCCGCCACCGCCCGGACAAAGGGGCGCAGGGCGTAGTCGTTTTTTTCAATCAACGGAAGCTGGATTTCCGTGGCATAGGCCCGCAGGCAGTCCCGCCGGGCCCGGTATTCCGTAAAGGGGTGGATGTTGGGGTTGAACCAGAAGCCGGTGACCTCCAGCCCGTCGGCGCGCAGCACCTCGATGGGCTGATTGGCGCAGGGCGCGCAGCAAATGTGCAGTAATGTTTTCATATCGTTACCTCGTTCAGTCAGTTAGGAGTGAGGAATTAGGAGTTAGGAGTGAGGAATTAGGAGTTAGGAGTTGGTAGTTGACAGTTATTCGTTATCAGTAGGGGCGGATATTATCCGCCCGATGGCAGAAACCCTTGTCATCCTGAGCGGAGCACAGCGGAGTCGAAGGATCTCATGGGAAAAGTGGAGATTCTTCGACTCACTTCGTTCGCTCAGAATGACACACCTTTTCAACTTTGAGCGGCAAAGGCATGCCTTTGCCCTACAACACCTTAGCCCTACAAACCCCAATTTCTAGCTGTCAGCGAAGCTGACTGGTGAGGAATGCGGGCGAAAAGTTTTCGTTATTTGCCCTGTTTCAGACTTTCTGCAATGTCCAACCGGGCGCCGTTCCTCATCCGCCCCTTCGGGGCACCTTCCCCCCGGGGGAAGGATTTGCGTGCGGCATGTATGCCGCCCCTACGGCGTTTTTCGATGCCGTCTAACTCCTAACTCCTCACTCCTCATTCCTAATTCCTAATTCACGGAAGGACTTCCGCCAGAACGCCGTCTTGATAAAGTTCCCGGACGGTGACGGTGCGGATTTGGTTATGCAACTCGGCTCCCGGCGCATAGACTTTCACATAGTTGGGGGCGTGGCCGGCAAAGAAATCCCCTTCCTTGTCCTCAAACAGCACCTGCTGCCGGGAGCCCAGCAGGCTGCGGCGGTACTCTTCGTTCATCCGCTCCGCCACGGCGATGGCCCGGCGGCTGCGCTGCTCCTTGGTGGCATTGTCCAGCTGGCCGGACATCTTGTCCGCCGGGGTGCCGGGGCGGCGGGAATAGGGGAAAATGTGCATATCCGCAAAGGCGCACTTCTGAATAAATTCCAGACTGGCGGCAAATTCCTCCTCCGTTTCCCCGGGGAAGGCCACAATCATGTCGGTGGTGATGGCGCAGCCGGGGAAAAATTCCCGCAAAAGAAGCACGCTTTCGTAATACCGGGCCGTGTCGTATTTCCGCTTCATCCGCTGCAGCACCGTGTCGCAGCCGGACTGCATGGACAGGTGGAACTGGGGGCAGAGGTTGGGCAGCCCGGCGATGATTTCACAAAACTGGCGTGTAATGATGCGCGGCTCCAGCGAGCCCAGCCGCACCCGCAGCTCCGGCACCGCCCGGCAGATGGCTGCCAGCAGCTGGGAAAGCGCCGGCTTTCCCGGCAAATCCACGCCCCAGGAGGCAATTTCAATGCCTGTCACCACGATTTCCCGGTAGCCCCGCCGGGCAAGCTCAATAGCCTGCTCCACCGCGGTTTCCAGCGGCGCGGAGCGGATAGGGCCCCGGGTATAGGGAATGATGCAGTAGGAGCAGAAGTTGACGCAGCCGTCTTCCACCTTCAGCATGGCCCGGGTTCGCTCCTCCAGACCGCCGGCGGGGAGAATTTCAAATTCCCGCCGGCGCAGGGCATTGTCCAAATGCTGCATTTTCTGCCGGGTTTCGGCGGCGGACAGCAGCATTTCCAGAAAGGCGGCCCGGTCGCTGCTGCCGCCAATCACATCCACCCCCAGCGCTTCCACCGCAGGGGCATCGTGCTGGCTGTAGCAGCCGCAGACGGCAATCACCGCATCCGGATGCTCCCGGCGGGCCCGGCGGATGATGGCCCGGTTTTTCTTGTCTGCCACGGCGGTGACGGAGCAGGTGTTGACCACATAGCCATCACATTCCTCGTCAAAATGGCCGATGGCGTGACCCTGTTGCAGCAGCAGCTGCTCCATAGCCTGAGTTTCATATTGATTGGTTTTGCACCCGAGGGTGTAGAAGGCAAATTTCATAATTCTCACCTGATTTTCATACTTAGCGATTTATTATACATCATAAAATCGGGTTTGTACAGAAAAAAGATTGGATTTCCCCCCGGAATTGACAAAAGGAACCCACCTGTGATAAAATAAATCCAGAATTTTGGAAAGGAGTCGCTTATGCAGTTTTTTATTCTGATGAGCCTGTTTGCCGGTGCCATCATGGCGCTGGACCAGTGGACAAAATGTATGGTGCTGTGTGCCATCCCCCTCTCCGGCCAGGTGGAGGTCATTCCGGGCCTGTTTCACCTGACCTATGTGCAGAATACCGGGGCAGCCTTTTCCTCCTTTGAGGGGGCGCGGTGGCTGTTTGTGCTGCTGTTTGTGGTGCTGACGGCGGCGCTGGTCTATGAATATTTCAAAAAGCCCCTGCCCTTTACCCGGCTGGAGCGGTGGCTGATTGCCGCCATCTACGGCGGCGGCCTGGGCAATGTGCTGGACCGGATTTTCCGCGGCTTCGTGGTTGACATGATTGCGGTGGATTTTGTGGATTTCGCGGTGTTCAATGTGGCCGACTGCTTTATCACCTGCGGCTGCATCGCCCTGATGATTCATCTGATTTTCTTCAACAAGAAATTCTGGAAGGATGAGAAAAAATGCGCCTGACCGCGGATATTCCCGGCGAGCGGCTGGATGCCTTTCTGGCCCGCCGGGGGGAGAATCTCACCCGCTCCGCCGCCCAGAAGCTGCTGGAGGATAACCTGGTGCAGCTGAACGGCAAGCCGGGCAGGAAGAATGACAAACTGAAAGAAGGCGACACGGTGGACTTTTCCATCCCGGAGCCCAAGGCGGTGGACATCGCCCCCACCGAAATGCAGCTGGACATCGCCTATGAGGATGAGGATGTGGTGGTCATCAACAAGCCCAAGGGTCTGGTGGTGCATCCGGCGGCGGGGCATCAGGAGGATACCCTGGTCAACGGCCTGCTGTACGCCATGGGTGGGGCGCTTTCCGGCATCAACGGGGAGCTGCGCCCCGGCATTGTCCACCGCATTGACAAGGATACCTCCGGCCTGCTGGCGGTGGCAAAAAACGACTATGCCCACACCTTTCTGGCCAGCCAGCTGAAAGACCATTCCATGCACCGGGTATATGAGGCCATCGTCTGCGGCTCCTTCCGGGAGGATAGCGGCACCGTGTGCGCCCCCATCGGGCGGCATCCTACTGACCGGAAGAAAATGTGCGTCACCGCCCGCAATTCCAAGGAGGCCGTGACCCACTGGGAAGTGGTGGAGCGGTTCCGGGGCTATACCTGGGTGCGCTGCCGGCTGGAAACCGGGCGCACCCATCAGATTCGGGTCCACATGGCGCACATCGGCCACCCTCTGCTGGGGGACACGGTTTACGGCCACAAAAAACCGGAGCTGGGCCAGTCCAGCCAATGCCTCCACGCCGGGACGCTGTGCTTCCGCCATCCCCAGGACGGGCGACTGGTGGTGGTGCACGCGCCGCTGCCAGAGTATTTTGAGGAAGTTGTGGACAAGCTGCGCCGCATGGGCTGAGCGCGGCAGGGGCAAGACGGAAACAATATGAAAAAATGTGTTATTTTCTGCGCCGGGGGCTTTGAAGGCCTGGTGCAGCCCATCGAAAATACGGATTTTGTCATCGCCGCCGATGGCGGCCTGCGGCACGCCCAGGCGTTGGGACTTACCCCGAACCTGATTCTGGGAGATTTCGACTCTTTGGGCTATGTGCCCCAGGGGGCGGAGGTGTTTCCTGTGGAAAAGGACGACACCGACGCCATGCTGGCCATCAAAAAGGGGCTGGAAAAGGGCTGCACCGAGTTTTTCCTCTACGGCGGAATGGACGGCAGCCGGGTTGACCACACGGTGGCCAATTTTCAGGCTCTGCTGTTCCTGAAAAATCATGGGGCAAGGGGATTTCTCCTGGGAATTTCCCAAATTGCCACGGTGCTTCAAAATGAAACCCTGACATTTCCCGCCGACTTTCGTGGCAATTTCTCCCTGTTCTGCCTGGGGGCGGATGCCGCCGGAGTGACATTGCGGGGGCTGAAATATTCCCTGGAAAAGGGCAGTCTCACCGCCGGTTTTCCATTGGGGGTGAGCAACAGCTTCACCGGAGAAAGTGCCGCCGTGACCGTGGAAAAGGGCAGCCTGCTTGCCATCTGGGAAAGAACAAACGGCCTGCCGAACAATGGGAAATGACGCCCGTCGTCCAGCGGAAACACACCCCCCATTGTCATCCTGAGCGGAGCGTCAGCGAAGTCGAAGGATCTCATGTAGAAAGGTAGAGATTCTTCGACTCGCCTCCGGCTCGCTCAGAATGACAAAACTTGGGGTTGTGCGCTCACGGGCGACCACAGGTCGCCCCTACTGATAACTGACCACTGACAACTCCTAACTCCTCACTCCTAATTCCTAATTGAAAAAATGCTGACTTATGATTTGAAAAAAATGCCCGGATTGCCGCTGTATGAGGGACTGTACCGCTGCATCCGGGGGGATATTTTAAGCGGAAGGCTGCCCCGGGGCAGCCGTCTGCCCTCCAAGCGGGCGCTGGCGGCCCATCTGGGGCTGAGCAAAATCACCGTGGAAAGTGCCTACAACCGGCTTGCCGCCGAGGGCTACATTGCCGCCCGGGAAAAGGTGGGCTATTTTGTGGAGCCGGTGGAGGTGTGCGCCCCTGCCGTTGCCCTGCCCGCAATGCCGGAAACCCCGGAGATGCCGCTGCTGGATTTGACCGCCAATGTGCCGGCCCAGTTTCCCTTTTCCGTGTGGAGCCGCTGCCAGCGGCAGGTGCTGCAAACCCACGGCCATGCGCTGCTGCGCCCCCTGCCCAGTCAGGGCTGCCTGGAGCTGCGGCAGGCCATCGCCCGGCATCT
>JBGVGH010000146.1:0-14298 GCA_045121575.1 Faecousia sp. | reverse complement strand
ACGGTGAACTTGCCGTTGACGGTGCCCCAGGGCAGCTCGATGCCGTCGAACTGGGCAATCATGGCCTTGACTTTTTTGTTGAATTTCCGCTCGTCGGCCTTGGTCCACCAGTTGTTCAGGTTGCCCAGCTCGTCGCACTTGGCGCCGTTGGAGTCGAAGGCGTGGGAAATCTCGTGGCCAATCACCGCGCCGATGCCGCCCAGATTCTCGCTTCTCGTCTGGTGGATGGAATAGAAGGGGGGCTGCAGGATGGCTGCCGGGAAGGTAATGTCGTTGACAAAGGGGTCATAGCAGGCGTTGACCATGTGTCCGGGCATGGCCCAGTGGGTGCGGTCCACTTCTTTGTCCAGCTTTGCAAAGTTCTCCTCCATGCGGATGCGGCTCAGAGAAGAAACAATGTCAAACAGGGACTTGGAGGAATCAAACACCAGCTTGTCGTAGATGGCTTCCACCCGGTCGGGATAGGCCAGCTTCAGACCCATCTTGCTCAGCTTCAGAATGGCCTTTTCCTTGGTGGCAGGCTCCAGAATGTCGTTTTCCGCAATCCGCTTCTGATAGGTGGCGACGATTTGCCGGACAATGTCGGTGATGTCCTTTTTGGCTTCCTCACCGAAGTACTTTTCGCCGTAGTACAGGCCCACCGGCTCGCTGTACCAGTTGGAGGCCAGCTGGTAAGCATACTTTTCAGCCGAGGAAACGGAAGCAATGCCGGACAGGGCTCTGTTGAAAGCGCCGCCCAGATCCCGCAGCTCTTCGGAAAGCAGGGAGCAATTTCTGTACAGGGTGATGACATAGGCCCAGTTCTTGTAGGCTTCAAAGGTGTCCGCATTGAAAACCTCTTTGAAATTTTTGAAGAACCGGGGCTCCGTCACAATGATTTCCTCGGGAACGAAGCCAAACAGGTCTGTCAGCAGCTTCTTCAGGTTCAGAGGCTTGACCATGCCCGCCACCCGGCCGGTCTTCATGGGGTTGTACATCTTGGTGTACTCAGACCATTCCTCGTTGCTCTTGACATACTGGGCAAGCAGGGCATCAAAGGCCAGCGTATCCTTCAGCAGCTGCTCAATTTCTTCATCGCTGTGACCGGCGATGGACAGAATCTTTCTGGCAGAGTCGCTCCACAGGTTCAGCAGGTTATCCCGGGTCTGCTCGTTCTGATAATAGGTGGTATCGGGCAGAATCACGCCGGGGCCCTGAATCATCACGCAGTGGTGGGTGGTGTCCTTCATGTTGGCTTCCACGCTGATGGTCAGGGGCATCTGAATGCCCCGCAGAATCAGCTCTTTGGCGTGCAGGTTAAATCCGCGCATGGTGCCCAGCTTCTTGAGGATGGCCAGGTTTTTCAGCGCCGGCTTGATGCCGTGCTTTTTCTTTCTTTTCACATCCCTGGCAAGGGTGAACAGGGTGCAGGCTCTTTCCATGTGCGCATTGGGATAGGAGGCAGCCTGACACATGGCGTTAAACTCGCCAATCATCAGCTTTTCCACATCGGTGCTGAGGGTTGCAAAACCGCCGGCAACGGGCATATCATCAGGAATCACCAGCTGCTCCAGCTTTTCCTGGTTGACATAAGTATACAGGTCATCTTGAATTCTGATTTTTTCCATGATTATCTCCTTTGCAAGAAGTTATTTCCCTGTCATTATACCGCAGAAAAAACGCCGTGTAAATAGGAAACGGCACAAAATAGGAAGCGAAAGGGGCGAGGCAGGCACGGAGGACTCTCCCGGATTCGGGAAACAGTCCGCCGACGCGTGCTGCTTTTTGCGAAACCGTGGCTGTGCCACGGTGAAATAAAAGGCAATTCGGAAATGTGGCTGGGAGCATGTCTGAAAATCAACATATTCACACAGTAAATGCGATTTTTGCAAATTGCCTGTGCAGAGGCGTTTATCATTTATAATGTGGAAATTAAATGGATGAAAATTTGCGAATTGCCCAAATCTTCCAAGCGCCTCAAGAGCTGAATCCGTTTTTTGACGATGGTATTACTGCGAATTTCTGTTAGATGGTCAGGATGGAAAATACACAAAATAACGAAAATGGCTCAAAACCACTATTTTGTGACGATATAGCGATAGACAACCGGGAGGGGGCAGGTATACTAGCATTGTGCTATCCGTGGCTTTTTATAAAAAGCCGGGGAAAATGTATGTGCATTCGATGCAGTGCGCACCGAAAAGTCTATCGGCATCACACCATTATACGAGGAGGAGAAATCATGAAAAAACAACGCAGAACTCTGGTCATGCTCCTATGTGTGATTCTGTGCGTTTGTCTGTTTGCGTTGCCAGTCATGGCGCAGACGACCACGCAGGATGGCATGGAGGTCACTTTGACCACTGACAAGGCAGAGTATGCAGTCGGTGAGGACATCACTGCGACTCTAACTGTGAAGAATACCTCAGCAGAGACATTCAAAAACCTGAAACTGGAGCATCTTGTGCCCGAGGACTTCGAGGGTACCGGTGAAACCAGCAAGGAAGTGGCTGCCCTGGCTGCCGGCAAAAGCGCCAGCATCGCCGTGACCTATGCCTGCTCCGCCTCCGCAGTCGGCGGAGTGAACATTTGGCTCATCGTAATCGTGGGCGTGATGGTCGTTGCGGCTGTTGTACTGGTCGTGCTGCTGGTAAGAAACAAGAAGCTGCGCGCCCCCGGCATTTCCATGCTGCTGTGCTGCGTGTTGGTGAGCGGACTGGTGCTGGGCGCTGTTCCTGCCGGCGCAGCGACTGTGCGTAAAAATGTCACCGTCAGCACCGATGTGACAGTCGGCGGCGAAAAGCTGACTCTGAAGGGAAAGGTTTCCTGGGAAGTGCCCGATGACCCCACGCAGCCTACAAATCCCACAGAACCGACAAGCCCCACAGAACCGACAGACCCCACAAACCCCGATGACCCCACGCAGCCCACAGACCCTGCGTGGAATTTGGGTGAGTACGGTCCTGTGCAGAGCAAAAATGTGGCCACTGCAGAGGAAATCGCAAGAACCGAGGCATATTATCAAAATATGGTGGGAGATATTTCTCTCATCCCGGTCAGCTTTAAGCTGGACGGTGTAGCCTATCAGGGCTTCTCCGGGGATGCATTCGCCCTGGTTTCCAATGTTCAGTCCGCAAATGAAGATCAGTCCCAGCTCAAGAATGTCATTACCGTGGAGCACAAGGACAGCGGACTGCTGTTTGAGGTCACGGCGGTTTTGTACCGTGACTATGCGGCCTACGAATTTGTAACCTACATTTCGAACCCGACCGAGAAAAATTCTCCCGTCATTTCGGATTTGCTGGCCCTGAATGAGACCTATGTGGGCAGCAATCCTACCCTGCTTTATTCCGAAGGCGATTCCGTCGGCCACTACGAGCCCCTGACGGAACACCTGAACGGTGCCATTACCTTTGCGCCTCTTGCAGGCCGAAGCACAGAGGGCGCATTCCCTTACTATAAGCTGAATTACGGCACCGGCGGTATGATTTTGGCCATCGGCTGGGCGGGCCAGTGGGAGGCAACCTTCGACAATTCGGCGGATGCTTCCAGAACGGCAATCACTGCCGGCCAGCAGGAGTTTCACGCATACCTCATGCCCGGCGAGGTGGTTCGTACCCCCTCTATTTCCATCATCAATTACGAGGGCCAGGATGATGACCGTATCACCAATCTTTGGCGCAGATGGTACATTGATAATATAATGTACCGCGTAAAGGATGAGGAGGGCAATTTGCAGCTTCCGGAGCCTGCTACCCATATTTATGGAAAGAACAGCAATGGCTGGCTGGAAAATGTTGGCGTTACCGAGCAGAGCATTATCGAAGGCGCTGAATATCTGAAAGAACTGGGTATTGTGGATTTCAGCAAATACGACCTGTATAACTGGCTGGATGCCGGCTGGTATTTCGATGCAGACGAGGCCTTCCTGGGCAGCGGTAATTTTGCATGGCAGACTGTCGGTACCTGGGATTTTGATACCAACCGCTTCCCCACGGAGATGAGAGAGGCCACCGAGCGGCTGTACGAGCTTGGTTTCGACGGTTATGTGCTGTGGTTTGAGCCGGAACGCTTTACCATCAGTGTTGCTTCCCTGAAGGATGACGGCACCACTGCCAAAAAAGAATGGATTATTGGCGAGACGATGTTCGACCTCAGTAACGATGAGGCGACCGAGTGGATGCTGAACCGAATCCTTTCCGTTATGGCAGAGGGCGGCTTTACCCTTTACCGTGAGGATATGAACCTGCACACGCCGCTGGGCAACTGGCAGATGAAGGATGCTCTGCTGGGCGAAAACCGCACGGGCATTACCGAGAACAAGTACATTCAGAACCACTTCTATATGTGGGAAAAGATTGCGGAAGCAACCAATAATCCCATCGATGCCTGCGCGTCCGGCGGTAACCGTCTGGATTTGGATACGATGCGCTATGCCATTTCCCTGCACCCCACGGATTACAGCTACAGCGATATGAATATCCAGCAGTGCTACGGTCAGGAGATGTTTAAGTGGTTCCCCTACTTCCAGCAAATCTCTAATCCCACTTCCAGATACTCCTACCGCCTGCGCTTCTCGCTGTTCTACCGCGCGCCTGGCTTCGACGAAAACGGCGTCTATATTGACTACGACCTTTTCAAGGATGTTTGGGCAGAGTGGGAGCAGGCCGTGCAGTATATGTACAGCGATTATTACGAGCTGTTCCCCTACTCCACCTCCGGCAAAGACTGGATGGGTTACCAGTTCTTTAACGAAACGCGGGGCGAAGGCTTTGCCCTGATTGAGCGCCGCAGCGATGCCGCAGCGACCCGGACGGTTGCCCTGAAGGGCTTGGAACCCGACCGGAAATATCATGTTTGGTTTGAGGACCGGGGCCAGCACGCCATTTACACCGGCCAAGAGCTGATGAACGGCATCCAGGTGACCCTGCCTACCGGTGAAAGCTCCGATATTCTGTGGATTTCTCAGACCTACAGGGAGCGGGGATTGACCGCAAGCGTGACCCGTACCGCTCTGAGCGGTATGTGGGGCGATGCGATTCAGGAGGTTGACGGCACCTACAACCGCTTTGATATCCGCTTTAACCGCTCCATTCTGGATACGGTTCTGGCAGCCGGCAAGGGCATTCTTGCCAAGGAAATTACCAACGATGCTGTGTTCAGCCAGATTCTCATTAACGGAAAGACTTTGGCAGAGATGGTCCGTGCAGGGGATGCCTATGTGCATTACGATGCTTCCAACATTATTCTGCAGGTCTATATCAAGAAGTCGGCGGTTGATATTTCCAGGGATGTTTCCCTGGTGCTTACCAAGGACCTGGCAAACTTCGAGGGCTACGCTTTGGGTGAGGATATTTCCCTGACCTACAGTGCAAGCGCCAAGGCTTGGGGCAAGACCGGTACAGACATTCAGGAAAATCCCGTGCTGGATATGTATAGCTGGGTCGACCCCGAAAACTTTGAGAATCCTTTGAACCTTACCGAGGAGACGCTGTCGGTTATCAAATTCAGCAGACCTTGGGAATACAACAAGAGCGGTGTATTCAGCTGGAGTTACAGCAGTGCGGCCAACGGCGCAACCAGTGATTCCTATGCCGTATTCAAGCTGACAAAGGACGCAGCGCATCAGTATGGTGACGGCAAGCAGTCCATCATCGTGTATGCGGACCGCATGAAAACCGGCAATGATTACTTCCTGGATATTGCGATGCAGAACCTGGAACCCGGTCAGTATATGACGGCGAAATTCATGGTCTATTGTGGCCTGAGCGATGTCGACGATGTAATTTTCAGCCTGCGCAACGAGAATAACGCCTCCGGCGGCAGCATGGGCAACTATATCGTTACCGGCACGCCTGTCAAGGACGGCTGGGCGGAGTACACCATTTCCTGGGTGGCAGCTCCTGACGGAAACGGTATGCAAATTATGAAATTTGCGTTCTATCCGCAGGTCAATACCCCTGATGGATATATCCTGATTGATCAGATTACCATTCAGGCAAACGAAATGAAGACGGAGGTACAAAGCCAGTATCAGTTTGAAGATGCCGTTTCTCCCGGTAAGATTCCGTATCTGCCCTCTTATTCCGTAAACGATGCAACGCCTTCCGGCTTCTATACCTGGGATTGGCCGACGGTCGATTACAACGCCTTTACGGTAGAAAATGGCGAAGCCTACGGCGCAAAGGGCAATGTCATTGTCGCAGACCTGGACAATGCCGAGCGTATTACAATCGAGGAGTGGTCCGGTTATTTCCTGTATTATGTCTTTGACAATATGCAGCCGGGCAGCACCTATTATCTCAATTTCCGGGTGAAGGGTATGCTGGCCACAGATTTGCTGCTGGCGGCATCGCCGGAGCGTAACTTCTACGGTGACGAAAACGGCAATACCTGTGTGGTTCAGGGATTTGAGTACGAATGTGATTATTCAAACAGTGAGTGGACCAATGTGCGGGTTGCCTTTACGGCCCAGCCTCTTTCCAACGGAAGAGCCGCGCTGCGTTTGGTTATCCGTCCCTCCTTCGGTAAGTCCGGCAGCGGTAAGATTGTATTGGATGATTTTACCCTGGAAAAGTCTCTCTTTAATGTGGATGAGTTCGGCACGATTGCTTACACCACACCGTGGGAGTTCTCCTCCGGTAAGGAAGAGGATTACAGCACCTGGGCTTACGATGCACCCGGTGACCGTATCTTCAGTTGGGTAACTGACGGATACGACGGCAATGCCATCCGGGGCGTGCTGGAAAATGCGGTACCCAGTACGGGCCTTGACGGCAGTGGTTACTATCTGGACTACTGGCTGGGCAATCTGGAGGCTGGCAAGACCTATAAACTGACCTTTGCCTATAAGAATCAGCTGAGCAATGCAACCTTCAATGTGGCAAATGAAGGCAATGGCGGCGGTACGGTGGTGATGAACACCAAAAACCTGCCTGCAACCGCCGACTGGAAGACGGAATCTGTTATTTTCACCACGCAAAGTACAGAAGCAACCCACTGGTCTCTCCGTTTTGCCGTATATCTTGGCAAGGCAGGCGTTTCCGACGGTTCTGTGGCGCTGGATATTCTGAGCATTGAAGAGTATGTGGTGCCTGAGGACCCCGCAAAGCCCACCGCACCTGCAGTGGATGGCACCTATGCCGAGGATGAGGCCACAACCGTTGGTCACTACGCCGGCCCCTGGGAGCTGCCTTCTGATTTTGCCGGCGGCTTCTATACCTGGCAGCAGGAAGGCTTTGCCCCCCGCTTTGAAGTTGTTCCCTATGGGAATGCTGCCCTGGGCAATTACCTGAAACTGAATGTCACAAATGAAGAAGGCCTTTCCGGTCACCTGGTGCTGGATTACTTCATCCCCAATCTGAAGGCGAACGGGGCATATGAACTGGTGCTTTATGTCAAGGCGACCGACGGCATTAACTTTGGCCACATTCAGCTGCGTAAGGAACACAGTTACGGTACCATTACCGTACCTTCCGAGGTCACATTTATGGATTTCTCCAGTGAGTGGACCAAGGTAGCCATCCCCTTTACCGCATATCCCGACGCAAACACCGGTCTTTGTGCCGTCGCCATTGACTTCTATCCCGGAGAGGGAGCGGTGGAAGGCTGTATCTACCTGGACGGCATCCATGTGGAAGAAGTGGAAAGAGTCGTGATTATTGACGACTCTTGTGTGGACTATTATAACGGCCCCTGGGAGTTTAGCTCCACTGAACAGGAATACTTCGTCTCCTGGACCCACGCTTTGGAAGGCAAGAATGTCTATTCCTATGATGCCGACGGCTCCATCATCGGCGAGGTAGAGGATGTCAACGGAACAACAGATGGCGCAGGCTATCTGCTGGACTACTGGGTCAGCAGCCTGACGGCGGGTAAGACCTATGAGATGAAGATTCGCTACAAAAATGAGCTGGTCAACGGTATTTTTGTGGTGGAGAACGAACCCAACGGCGGTGGCGGAGTGACCATCAACAGCAGTTCTATTCTGGCAAGTGCGTCCGAGTGGACAGAGGCGACCATCCGCTTTACCGCAGAGGAAACCGCGGATACCCACTGGTCCTTCCGGTTCTCTCTGTATGTAACCAGGGATCCTGACCTGTACACCAGCGGCAGCATTGCGCTGGATATTCTGAGCATTGAAGAGTATGTGGTGCCTGAGGATCCTGCAAAGCCCACCGCACCTGCAGTGGATGGCACCCATGCCGAGGATGAGACCACAGAAGTGGGCCACTACAACGGCCCCTGGGAGCTGCCTTCTGATTTTGCCGGCGGCTTCTATACCTGGCAGCAGGACGGCTTTGCCCCCCGCTTTAAAGTCGTTCCCTATGGGGATGCTGCTCTGGGTAATTACCTGAAACTGGATGTAACGAACGATGCTGGCCTTTCCGGTCACCTGGTGCTGGATTACTTCGTACCCGGTCTGAAGGAAAATGGACAGTACGAACTGGTGCTTTATGTCAAGGCAACCGACGGCATTAACTTTGGCCACATTCAGCTTCGCAAGGAACACAGTTACGGTACCATTACCGTATCCTCCGAGGTCGCATTTACGGATTTCTCCAGTGAGTGGACCAAGGTAACCATTCCCTTTACCGCAAGCCCTGACGCAAACACCGGCCTTTGTGCCATCGCCATTGACTTCTATCCCGGAGAGGGAGCGGTGGAAGGCTGTATCTACCTGGACGGCATCCATGTGGAAGAAGTGGAAGGCCTCAAGACGCCTGTTGCCTACTACAACGGCCCCTGGGAGTTTAATTCCACCGACCGGGAATACTTCGTCTCCTGGGCCCACGCTTTGGAAGGCAAGAATGTCTATGTTTATGATGATGACGGCTCCATTATCGGCGAGGTAGAGAATGTCAACGGAACAACAGATGGCGCAGGCTATCTGCTGGACTACTGGGTCAGCGGCCTGACGGCGGGCAAGACCTATGAGATGAAGATTCGCTACAAAAATGAGCTGGTCAACGGTAATTTTGTGGTGGAGAACGAACCCAACGGCGGTGGCGGAGTGACCATCGACGGCGGCAGCGTGACCCTGGCAAACGCATCCGCATGGACAGAAGCCACCATCCGCTTTACCGCAGAGGAAACCGCGGATACCCACTGGTCCTTCCGGTTCGCCCTGTATGTCACAAAGGATTCCTCCCTGTACACCAGCGGCAGTATTGCACTGGATGTGGTGAGCATTGAGGAGTATGCAGAACCTGTTGCTGTGTACGCAGAGGACGGCATTGCTTCTGTTCCTGGCGCAGCACCCTGGGAGCTTTCGTCCACCTTTACCGGTGGCTTTGTGACATGGACCCAGAGCGGCAATGTCCCTGCTTTCTCCGTGGAGAGCCTGGCAGAGGGAGATAACACCATTAAGATTGATGTGAACGGCAAGACCGGCGGCATCAATATGGATTGGTATATCGCAGGTTTGACCTCCGGCCAAAAGTACACCATCAGCTTTATGGTGAAAGCCAGCGCAGACATCAATTGGGGCTCTATTGTCCTGCGCAATGAGCATTCCTTTGGTCATGGTGCGGTTACTTCTGAGGTGGAATTTACAGCGTTCTCCCCCGAATGGACAAAGGTGAAGGTGGAATTTACTGCCGCAAATGATCCCACAATGGGTTTGAGTGCGCTTTGCTTCGACTTCCGGGCCCCCTCCGAGGGGGAAGGCGTTGGTACCATTTGGATCGATCAGGTAATTGCAACGCCCATCGGATAATGAAAGATTATTGCGGTTTTCAGGTTCTATCATAAATGTTGGGGCCAGGCTTAATAAGCCTGGCCCCAATGTTATAAAAAAGGTGCACATAGAGCCTCTTAAAAAGTGCATAATCCCCCCGCCTGATGGCGGGGGGATTGGCTTATTAACCGAACACGCTCAGCAGGAAGCCTGCTGGCGCAGGCTTTCCTGCCACATTTGTTCTGAAAAAGTGCATAAAACCCCGCCTGGCGGCGGGGTTTTGTGCTTTTATTAACCGAACACGCTCAGCAGGAAGCCTGCTGGCGCAGGCTTTCCCGCCACATTTGTTCTGAAAAAGTGCATAAAACCCCGCCAAATGGCGGGGTTTTATGCTTTCATTAGCCAAAGACGCTCAGCAGGAAGCCTGCGGCGATGGCGGAGCCGATGACGCCGGCCACATTGGGGCCCATGGCATGCATCAACAGGAAGTTGGAGGGGTTGGCCTTCTGGCCCTCGGTGTTGGCCACACGGGCGGCCATAGGCACGGCGGACACGCCGGCAGCACCGATGAGGGGGTTAATCTTACCCCGGGACAGGAAGTACAGCGCCTGGCCGCCCAGCAGGCCGCCCACGGTGGACATACCGAAGGCAACCACGCCCAGCACCACAATCAGCAGGGTCTGACCGGTAAGGAAGTTGGAACCGACCATGGTAGCACCCACGGAGGTGGACAGCAGGATGGTGACAATGTTCATCAGGGCGTTCTGCACGGTGTCGCTCAGACGCTCCGTAACGCCGGTTTCCTTCAGCAGGTTACCCAGCATCAGGCAGCCAATCAAAGGAGCGGTATCCGGCAGCAGCAGGGCAACAAACAGGGTGACCATGATGGGGAAGATAATCTTCTCCTTCTTGCTGACGGTGCGGGTCTGCTCCATCTTGACCTTGCGCTGCTTCTCAGTGGTGAGCAGGCGCATGATGGGGGGCTGAATCATGGGAATCAGCGCCATGTAGGAGTAGGCCGCCACAGCGATGGCACCCAGCAGATGGGGCGCCAGCTGGCTGGTCAGGAAGATGGCGGTGGGGCCGTCAGCACCGCCGATGATGGCGATGGCGGCAGCTTCCAGAGCGTCAAACACGCCGGAAGCCCGGGCAGCGAAGAAGGCCGCGAACACGCCCAGCTGGGCAGATGCGCCCATGAGCATGGACTTGGGGTTGCTGAGCAAGGGGCCGAAGTCAGTCATGGCACCCACGCCCATGAAAATCAGGCAGGGGTAGATGCTGGTCTTGACGCCGATGTAGAAGTAGTCCAGCAGTCCGCCCTCTTTGAGGATGGTGCCGTAGGAGTGGTAAGCTTCGTTACCCTCTTCCATGAAATTATTCCACAGCTCCTGGTTGTACAGGCCGGCACCGGGCAGGTTGGTCAGGATGCAGCCGAAGGCAATGCCCGTCAGCAGCAGCGGCTCAAACTTCTTGACGATGGCCAGATACAGCAGCACACAGCCGATGAGCAGCATCACCAGATTCTGCCAGCCGAACTGGGAGAAGAATCCGCCGATGATGGTGGCAAAGCCGGAATCATTCCACAGGTTCAGAAGAATTTCACCAATATTTACCATTGGAGTTCCTCCTTAACCGATGACCACCAGCGGCGCGCCGGTATCAACGGTGGAGCCCTTGCTCACCAGAACCTGGGTGACGGTGCCGTCCTTGGGAGCCATGATTTCGTTTTCCATCTTCATGGCTTCCAGCACGCACAGCACGGTGCCGGACTTGACCGCGTCGCCGGCCTTCACATTGACCCGCAGAATATTGCCGGGCATGGGGGCGTTCACCGGCTCGCCGGCGCCGGTGACGGCGGGAGCGGCGGGAGCCGCAGCAGCCACGGGAGCGGCGGCCACAGGGGCAGCGGCGGGAGCGGCAGGGGCGGCAGAGGGCACAATGGCCTCGTATTCATCCAAAAGCATGGCCTTGCCGGCCTCCACCTCAACCTCGTAGGTGCGGCCGTTCAAAGTTACCTTGTACTTCATAATCTCACTTGACCTCCTTGATGGAAATAAAACGCAGTTCGTTGATGGGCTTGCCCATCTTGTCGGCCACAATGGCCATCAGCAGCGCGGCGGTCTTGGGCTCCACATCGTGGAGCATCAGCTTGCCGGCGGTGCCGGGGGCGGTGGGCTTGTCCGCCTCGGGGGCAGAAACCACCACGGCGGCGGGAGCGGGGGCAGCCTTCTTCTGCTTGCCGCCCATCACCTTGCCCAGCAGCATGACCACCAGCATCAGCAGGGCGATGCCGGCAAACACCACGGCGTAGCCCAGCACAGCCAGGATGGCCGTATCCAGAATACCAATATTTGCCATGGGAACCTCCTTAGCACTCCTCGATGGAGTAGCTCACCACATTCTCTTCCTTGGCCTTGCGCTCCTCGAAGAACTTCTCTGCCAGGTTGGGGAAAGCGATGTAGCTCAGCACATCCTCATCGCACTTGGCGATGCCTTCCAGCTTCTTGCGGGTATCGGCCACAATGGGCTTGAGGGTGTCGGCGTAGCGGCCGGTCAGGGGCTGCTCGTCGCCCAGAATCTGCTTGCGGATTTCGGGATTGATGGGGGCGGGGGTGTCGCCGTACTCACCGCGGCAGTAAGCCTTGATTTCCTTGGAAACGGTCTTGTAACGCTCGCCGTCCAGCACATTGCGGACAGCCTGCACGCCAACCATCTGGCTGGTGGGGGTGACCAGAGGAGGATAGCCCATGTCGGCACGAACCTTGGGGGTTTCCAGCAGGGCCTCGTCGAAACGGTCCAGGGCGTTCATCTGCTTCAGCTGGCTCAGCAGGTTGGAGAGCATACCGCCGGGCACCTGATAGGTCAGGCACTGGGTATCGGTAGCCATGGACTTGGGCATCAGGGTGCCGTCAGCCACATACTCGTCCCGCACGCCCTTGAAGTAGGTGGCGATGCCCTTGGTGGCTTCGTCGTTCAGCTCCACCTCGTAGCCCAGCTGACGCAGGGCGTAAGCCAGAGTTTCGGTGGCGGGCTGAGAGGTGCCGCCGGAGAAGGGGGAGATGGCGGTGTCGATGATGTCAACGCCGGCTTCCACAGCCTTCAGGTAGGTCATGAAGGCAAGGCCGGTGGTGCAGTGGGTGTGCAGGTCGATGGGCATATCGGGATAGGCATCCTTGATGGCGGAAACCAGGTCATAGGATTCCTTGGGGCCCATGATACCGGCCATATCCTTGATGCAGATGGTGTCTGCGCCCATGGCCTTCAGCTCCTTGACCATCTCCACATACTTGGCGTGGGTGTGGACGGGAGAAGTGGTGTAGGAAATGGTGCCGGAAGCGATGGCACCGGCCTTCTTGGTGGCTTCCATGGCCACCCGCAGGTTCTTCACATCGTTCAGCGCGTCGAAAATACGAATCACATCGATGCCGTTTTCCACAGCCTTCTGGACGAACAGCTTGACGAAATCATCGGGATAGTGGGAGTAGCCCAGCACATTCTGGCCACGCAGCAGCATCTGCAGCTTGGTGTTGGGCATCTTGGCGCGGATTTTCCGCAGACGCTCCCAGGGGTCTTCGTGCAGGTAGCGCAGGCACACATCAAAGGTGGCGCCGCCCCAGCATTCGGCGGCATAGTAGCCGGCCTTGTCGATGGCGGGCAGAATCTTCTCAAACTTGTCGTAGGGCAGACGGGTGGCGATCAGCGACTGGTTGGCGTCACGCAGAACAGTCTCCACAAACTGAACTTTTCTTGCCATTGTGTTATGTAACCTCCAATGAAAATTCTCACAATCAGGACTTTAAATCCTTGGGTCATGGCAACCATCCCGTTTCATGGCGCAACAATTCTCCAAAACAGAGCCTTGCACCCGTTTGTTATCCTGAGCGGAGCGTCAGCGAAGCCGAAGGATCTCATGGGGAAAGGTAGAGATTCTTCGGCTCACTTCGTTCGCTCAGAATGACAAAACCTTAGCTTTCGAGGATGGTCAGCGCTTCCCGGTCGGGAAGCTTTTCAAAAATGCCCCAGCCGGCCTTCCCAATTGAGAAGGCCGGTCGGGTATGAAATTACTCAGCCTTGGGGCCGGCAGCCACCAGAGCCTTACCGGCTTCGTTGCCGGTGTACTTGACGAAGTTCTTCTCAAAGCGGGAAGCCAGATCCTTGGCCTTGGTCTCCCATTCGGAAACATCGGCGTAGGTATCTCTGGGGTCCAGAATAGCGGGGTTCACGCCGGGCAGAGCGGTGGGAACCTCCAGGTTGAACATGGGGATGGTCTTGGTCTCGGCCTTCAGAATGTCACCGGACAGGATGGCGTCGATGATGCCGCGGGTGTCCTTGATGGTGATACGCTTGCCGGTGCCGTTCCAGCCGGTGTTGACCAGGTAAGCCTTGGCGCCGTTGGCCTCCATCTTCTTGACCAGCTCCTCACCGTACTTGGTGGGGTGCAGCTCCAGGAAGGCCTGGCCGAAGCAGGCGGAGAAGGTGGGGGTGGGCTCGGTGATGCCGCGCTCGGTGCCGGCCAGCTTTGCGGTGAAGCCGGACAGGAAGTAGTACTGTGCCTGCTCGGGAGTCAGGATGGAAACGGGGGGCAGCACGCCGAAAGCGTCAGCAGACAGGAAGATGACATTCTTCGCTGCGGGAGCGGA